>PWXJ01000255.1 GCA_003561965.1 PVC group bacterium | reverse complement strand
GCCGTGACCGTAACTTCGCTGGCCGCCCGGCCCCGGGTCGACCCATCCGGCAAGGTTTATGGTGATCAGTTTTTCCGTACCGCCTTCCTTCAGGCATCCCGGGACGGCGTCGCCTGGACTCCCCTGTCCCAGATCAGCCAGACGCAAAAGCCGGTTGACGGTTCCTGGCGCCGGTTTGCCGTGGATAACCGCGAGGCTTATCGTTATTATCGACTCCTGATCATACACGGTCATATCGGGAGGGAGATGAGGTTTCTGTCCATCGCCGACCTGGCATTCTTTGAGTAAGCCGAAGATCCCCCCCCGGCAACGAAAGGCCGGGTGTGCACCCTTGCCCGGGAAACAGATATGCCCTATCCCCGAGTCAGATCAGCGCGCCTCCCGGAGAGATACACTCCTTATTGCCGAATGCGGAGGCCGGCGTGCCCCGTACCGTAGTCGGGGAGTTTGACGTTTCCTTCGAAAGATTAAGTGGAGCGGGCAAGGTGGGGCTGACCTCTTCCGGCCGCCTCGGCGGGCGGCGCGTGGAGATTCCCTGCAGCTCGCTGTATTCGGAACGTTAGATCGAGAACATCGCGGGAAAGGTTTATAGGACCGTACGAGGTTTATAAGCCTTTATCCCCGGGTTCGGTTCGGTCAAATTACGCGTCGCCGGTGTTATAGTTACGATGAAATCGAAAACTTGCCGCGGAATTGACCTGACGATCGTCTCGGTATCCTATCTCCTCTCCCAGGTTATGTTCCGGGTCTCCGGGGGGCGGTTCGACGCCACCTTTCTCGGTTCCTTCCTCCAGTTCCTCGATCCGGAATTGCTCCGGAACCGGTTGGCCGAAAGCCTCTGGTACCTGCATATGGAGCCGCCTCTCTTCAACCTGCTGGTCGGGATCGTTCTCAAGATTTTTCCGACGGGTTATGCCGCAGCGTTTGCGGCCCTGTATTTTCTCATCGGGTGGGGTCTGGCCTGGGCCCTGTATCGGTTGATTCGAAGGCTGGGGGTGTCCCGGCTTCCGGGCCTGGCGTTAACCGTTCTTTACGTCGCCGGTCCGGCGGACATAGTCTATCGCAACCAGTTGTTCTACACCTACCTGGTGATGGCGATGTTGGTCTTCTCCGCCAACTGTCTTTACGCTTATCTGACGACGGACCGGCGGTTCTGGGGCTGGTTGTTCTTCAGTATTCTTGCCGCCGTTTCGCTGGCGCGATCCTTCTATCATCCCGCCTGGTACCTGGCCATCTCCGCCGGATTGTTAATGGTGTTGAAATCCCGCCGCCGCGTCGCGGCGATGGCCCTAATCCCGGCGGCGATTTTGCTTTTCTGGATGGGGAAGAATTATTTTCTCTTCGATTCCTTCACGCTGTCCACCGGTTTGGGTTGGAGTCTGACCAAGTCAACCGTCCGCCAGCTGTCCGTTGAGGAGATGGATACGCTGGAAGCCGGGGGCGAACTTTCCCCGCTGGCCAGGATCCCTCCCAACGCCGCATTGGAAAAATACCTCGAGTACATCGAGGAGGAGGAATTGAAATGGCACCCGGTCGAGGCCCTGCGCCAGTTCCGCCGGTCGACCGGGTATATCAACCTGAACCACCTGCTCTACATCCCCGTCGCCCGAGCATACGAGAGGGATGCCTTTACGGTGATTCGCCGGGTTCCCGCCGCCTACCTGAGGGGGGTCAGGAACTCGGCGGCGATATTCTTCTATCCCGTTCCACCCGATCACTTCCACGGGCAAAGGTACTTTTGCCTCTGGGGCCTGCTGGCCGGAAGCGTCTGCCCGGCGGTTGAGATCCACGAAGGCTATTTCCGCCCGGCGGTCTATCCCGGCTACGTGTGCTGGTTTATTGTTTTCTGTTTTCTCCTGGCCCCGGCGATCTTCATCCGGGACCTGGTCCGGCGCGATGGTTTCGCCCGCTGGAATACCGCCCGCTTGATTACCCTGGCTTTTATAGCCTACAATGTGCTTTACGTCACCGTTGCGGGGATTCTGCTTGATTGCGGCGAGAACAACCGTTTCCGGGCCGAGATCGTTCCCCTGACGGTGGTGCTGGGGGCGGTGCTGCTACAGCGGATTGTCCGGGGCCGGACTGCCCGGGATTCCGGGGGAAAGCCGGGGGAAGCGGTTGGATAATGATGAATCTGCTCAATACCATTGGTATCGGGAAGGAAATCGTCCTGATGCATCTCTTTCTTTCCCGCCGGGTGCCCCTCAGCGTCCACGTCGGTCTGACCACCCGCTGCAACAGCCGCTGCCGCTACTGCCGGTTCGACCGTCTGGCGGCCCCGGATTTCTGGACGACGGATACCCTCCTGAAAGTCCTGGAAGAGATGAGGGGGGCGGGGACCAGAAGAATCCAGTTCACCGGCGGGGAGCCGATGCTGAGGCAGGACATCGGGGTTGCGCTGAGGCGGGCGAAATCGCTGGGGATCTTCACCGGGATCTCCACCAACGGTTTCCAGGTTCCGGAGCGGGTTGAGGAACTGCTTCCCGCCGATATCGTCCAGGTCTCCTATGACGGCCCGGAAGAGGTTCACGATTTCCTGAGGGGGGAGGGGAGTCATCGGACCGCCTGTCTGGCACTTGATGCCTTACAGGAGAGAGGGATTCCGGTCTGGACCAACACCGTCCTGACCGCGGCAAATACCGACCGAGTCGAGGAGATCATTGAGCACGCCCGGACCCGGAAGATTCCCGCCAACTTCGTCTTGCTCGACTACTTCCAAGAACCCAGGGAGCACTTCCATCCCGACCTGAAGGAGATCGCCGACCTGGTACTCTCCGGTCGGCAGCGCCAGGAGGCGCTCCGGAGGTTGATCGCCCTGAAGAAGGCCGGTGCACCGGTGGGAGGATCGTTCCCGTATTTCGAGAACGCACTCCACTGGCTCCGGGAGAATCAGGTCACCAGCCCGGAGCAATCTCCTCTCTACCGATGCTGGGCCGGGCGGGCCACGGCTCACCTGGAAGCCGACGGCAAACTCTATGCCTGCGGGATGGGGGTGGGGAGGATGGAGGGGATCGATGTGCTGGAGAACGGCTTTGCCGAGGCCTGGCGGAGGCTCAAACCCCAGCCCGGTTGCCGCTCCTGCACGATGGCCTGCGGGGTGGAGGCCAATCTGTTGTTTTCCCTCAATCCGCGAGCGATCTGGAATTGGGCGCGGGAGATGTGGTAGTGTTCGAGTAATCAGTAATACAACTAAGGAGTTGGAAGTGACACGATTTAATAAAGTAATGGTAATCGGCGGAGGTGGCTACGTGGGCGCGGCCCTGGTGCCCAAGCTTTTGGTAGCGGGTTACCGAGTCAAGGTTTACGATCTGTTCATCTACGGCGAGGAGGTCTTCGAGGCGGTCCGGGAGGATCCGAACCTCGCCCTGGTCAAGGGCGACGTCCGGGACCTGGAACTGCTGGAGAAGGAACTGGAAGGGG
>PWXJ01000249.1 GCA_003561965.1 PVC group bacterium | reverse complement strand
CGGCTGGCGTGATTCTATCGGACCAGGTCAAGAGCCTGGACTGGAAGGCCCGGAGAGCTTCGCTGATCTGCCCGCTTCCCGAAGACACAGTGCGGGAGGTTTTGCAGAAGACCGGGACTTTGTTGGAAGGGTAAGGGAGGCCCCGTCAGCCCGATTCTTCCAGGTGGCGGGCCAGGAGCGGGAGGCCCTCTTCCAGGGGGACCTGGGGGGTGAAGCCGAAGAGTTCCTCCATCTCCCGGGGGGAGGGGCGAAAATCTATGTACTCCGGGACCTCTCCCTCCTTCCTGATCCGGGGCTCGATTCCGAAGATCCGGGCCGCCTCCCGGACCAGTTCCTCGATGGTGTAGGGGTCCCCGAGGCAGAAATCCACCACCCGGTCCTCCACCGGGCTCTCCAGCACCGCCCGAACCGCCCGGACCGTATCGCCGACGAACATCGCATCGATCAGGTTCTTCCCGTCGCCGCGGATGGTGAATTCGGGGTTTTTATCCCGGGCGAAGTTTTTCACCAGCCGGGTGTAGATCTTTCTCGGAGGCTCGTAGGGTCCGTAAGCCCCGAAAAACCTGAGGACGATGTAATTCCCGATCTGTCCGAGCTTCCGGAAGAACTTGACGTACTGCTCGCCGGCCAGCTTGGAGATAGCGTAAGGAAGCCGGGGGTCGAGGGCCGAGCGGGGTGAGACCGGACCCTCCAGGCCGTCATAGACCGCGCCGGAAGAAAAATATATGAATTTTCCCGCCCGGAAATACCGGCAGAAGTTGAGCAGGCCGAGGACGGTGTCGGTCAGGTCCTCCTCCGGGTGGGTTACCGAGTAGGCGGGGTCGCCGTTCCCGGCGAGGTAGATTACCGCCTCCCACTCCCCTCCGTGCTCGCGGACCAGGGATTCCAGGGCCTTCGGGTCCTTGAGTTCGACGGTTTCGGCGGCAACATTCTCAAGCCCCCGCCCGCGGATGAACTCCCCCAGCCCGGGGGCCCGGTCGAGGGCGAGGATCTTATTCTCGGGGGCCAGTTCGAGCAGGAGGTTCTTCCCGATAAACCCCCCCGCGCCGGTGATCAGTATATTCATCCCCGCTCCACGTTCAGGCAACTTGAAATGATCTGCCTAACCTCCGAAAATCATCCACTTCCTGCTTCTGCAGCTTATTTCGCACCTCCTCAAAACGGCGGACGGTATCCTGAGAATAGAGTCGCTGTCCGCACATAAGACACACGCAAGCCGGAACCTTGTATACAGCGGTATGAATACCACCGCGAAGCAGTTTTTCCACCTCCTTCTCCACCATCTCGCCGCAACACACTGGACATTTCTTGAAAGAAATCAACTCATTTCCTCCTGCCCCTTGTACCACTCGATGCTTCGTTTCAGGCCCTCTTCGAGGGTGATCTCGGGCTCGAAACCGAGCAGCTTCCGGGCCTTGACTGTACTGGGAATCCGCAGCGCCACGTCGGCGGCCAGGGCCTCGCGGAACTCGATCCGGGAGGAGGAGCCGCTTAAATTTATGATCTTCTCCGCCAGGTCGCGGATGGTGACCGCGGTCCGGTGGTTGCCGAGGTTGAAGACCTGGCCCACCGCCTCCTCCTTCTCCAGGCAGAGGAGGACCCCCCGGACGAAGTCCTCGATGTAGCACCAGGCCCGGATCTGGGACCCGTCGCCGTTGATGACCAGCGGCTCGCCCTTCAGGGCGGCGAGGATGAACTTCTGGATCGCCCCCTCCCCCACCTGGTAGGGGCCGTAGATGTTGAAGGGGCGGATGGTGACCGCGGGGAGGCCGTACTCGACGTGATAGCAGTGGGTCATATGCTCGGCGGCCAGCTTGCTGACGGCGTAGATCCAGCGGAGGACCCCGACCCGGCCGTGGACCGTGGAGTCGTTCTCGTCGGCGTGGTAGACGAAGGAACCGTAGACCTCGCTGGTCGAGAAGTCGAGGAAGCGGTCGACCTTCTCCGCCACCGCCGCCTCGATCACGTTCTCGGTCCCCAGCATATTGACCTTCATCGTCACGGTCGGGCGGCGGTTGACGGTGTCGATCCCGGCGATCGCCGCCAGGTGGACCACCATCCGACAGCCGGAGATGGCCCGCTTCAGCCCTTCCGGGTCAAGGACGTCGCCCTGGATCACGGTGACGTTGGGGTGGTCGGGGAGGTCGGTCAGGTGGATGGCGTCCCGGTGGCCGTTGTCGTAGACCACCACCCGGTTGCGGTCGGCCAGCGCCCGGCAGAGGTTGGTCCCGATGAAACCGGCCCCGCCGGTGAGGAGGATTTTCGTGTTCTCGATCATTATTTTCCCTTCCGATAAGAAGTCAGGATAATAGCAGGGCGAACTCCGGATTGCCACCTGAAAGCAAGCCGGTCATTCGCTGTCATCCCGCCCCGGAAAAGAGAGGCGGAGGTTGGTGACCCGCCGGGCCCGGTTCCGGGGAACCCCGCCCCGGGAATAGAACATCGTCTCCCCCAGCCCTTCTTCCGGCCAGGGGGGGTGACCGAAGAAGACCCAGTTGCCCAGCGGCCAGCGACTGCCGACGAAGATCCTCCCCCCGGGGGCGGTGAAACTCCACCGGGACCACTGGTCGGCCCGTTCGGCCCGGACCGGGGACGACTCGCCGACCAGCCGGTCGGGGAGACCGTCCCCGTCGGTATCGGCGTAGACCACGAACCGGAAGGCCCCCTCCTCCCCGGCTCGGGCGTGGGCCAGCTCGACCACCACTTCGGTCCCGGCCGGCGGCGGGGGGATCACCTCCCAGACCCCGGAATCGAAGTAGGTGGCGTGCTCCTCCCGCTCGGCCCAGAGCCCGAAATGGGAGGGGGTGAGGATCTTTCCCTCTTCCATCCCCCGGCCGGTCTCCGGGTCGAGGACCTCGACGATCACCGACTCCAGGGTCTGGAGGTTGAACCGCTGGTCCCAACAGACCGGGTCGTTGGCCCGACGGTGAAGACGGCGGCCGGCCCAGTCGACAATGTCGTCGGCCAGGAGCCCCCGGATCTCGACCCGCTCCCGGTTGACCTCCCGGAGGGGATAGCGGGAGGCGAGGTAGCGCAGCTCGGTGTTGAGGTTGGTGTGCCAGCCGACCAGAAGGACGTAATCGCCGGGCCGGACCCGGCCCCGGGAGTGCTGGGTATAGCCGATCAGCGGGGTTTGGGCCCACCAGGCCACCTTGCGCAGTTCGCTGGAGTAAACCGTCCGGCCGGCCAGGTTCTCCCGGATGTAGTCGGCCGAGCGGCGGATGTCGGCGAAACTGTCCCGCGACCAGTAAAGGACGAACCCGGTGAAGACCGCCGAGGCGGCCAGGGCGAGGACGATCACCGCCCAGCCCGCCCGCCGAAGCGCCGGTTTCCCCAACCGGACCAGGGAGTCGGCCCCGTAACCGGCCAGGGGAAGGGTGACCCCGACCACCATATAGAGGTAACGGGGGGTCCACCAGCGG
>PWXJ01000038.1 GCA_003561965.1 PVC group bacterium | reverse complement strand
CCGGGGCCCGGCTCTGCGACGCCAGCTGTCCCGATGTCGTCAAGGTCCAGGGGATCATCCGCAAGTACGCCCGCCGGGGGTACCGGACCGTCATCTACGGCGACCCCGGGCATTCCGAGGTTGAGGGACTGCTCGGTTTCACCGAGGGCCGGGGTCTGGTAATCACCGGGCCCGAAGAGGTGGCTGGCATCCCCGGCTCCGAACGGGTCTGCCTGGTCTCCCAGACCACCCGGAACCTGGACGAGTTCCGCCGGGTGGCCGCCGCGGTGAAAAAACGGTTTCCCGGGGCCCTGGTCTTCGAGACCATCTGCGCCTCCACCCTGGAGAGACAGGAGGAGGTGGTGGAGCTGGCGGGCAAGGTCGACGCCCTGGTGGTGGTCGGGGGAAAGAACAGCGCCAACACCGCCCGACTGACCCGGATCGCCTCCGGCCGGGTCCCGGTCTTCCAGGTCGAGACCGCCGACGACCTCGACCGGGAGCGGATCGGCCGGTACAAAACAGTCGGGGTGACCGCCGGGGCCTCGACCCCCAGCTGGCTGATCCAGGAGGTGATCGACCGGCTGCGGGACTGGTCCTGGGAAGAACGCCGCCGCCCCCTCCGGTTGCTTTACCGGCTGGGGTCGGTGGCGGTGAAGTCGAATATCTTTATCGCCCTCGGCGGGGCCTGCCTGACCTGCGCTTCGATGAGCCTGCTCCGCCTCCCCCTGAGCCGCCCGGCGGTTCTCCTCACCTTCTTCCTGGTCCTGGCGGTCTATAACCTGAACATCTTCGCCGACCGGACGGCGATCCTCCTCACCCAGCCCTCCCGCTACCGTTTTCTCCTCGCCCACCGGAAAAAACTCTCCGGGTTGATCGCCCTCTCCCTGGCGGCGGCCTTTATCCTCGCCTTTTCCCTGGGGCCGGCGGCCGTTATCCTGACTGTCTTCACCCTGCTCTCCGGGCTCGCCTACAGTTTCACCTTTCTCCCCACCGCCCTATCCGGGATCAGGCTGAAGAACCTGACCGGGCTCAAGGAAATTTTCAGCTCGCTGGGCTGGGGGATCCCGGCGGTCCTGATCCCGGTCCTCTCGGCTCCCGGCCCGGTCCCCGGTCCGGTCCCGGTGGCGGTGGTCTTTATCCTGGTCTTCAGCATCCTCTTCGTCCGCTCGGTCCTCTTCGCCATCCGGGACCTCCAGGGCGATCGCCTGGTCGGGCGGGAGACGATTCCGGTGGTTCTCGGGGTCAGGCGGACCAAGGCCCTGCTCTTCGCCCTGATGGCTTTCACCGCCGGGCTGCTGGTCCTGGCCGCTTCCCGGGGCTGGATCTCCCCGGTCGGCTACCGTTTCCCGGCGGTGATCGCCTACGGCGGTCTCTACCTGCTGCTTTATCACCGGAGACTGCTCTATCGGGGACTGCCTCACGAGATGATGGTGGACAGCCAGCTGCTCCTGGCCGGCCTGATCTCGCTGGGGTGATAGCCCGGTTCCGTTGTTTCTGAGCGATTCGGATCAGGACAGAACAATGGCTACCGCCTTTAAAACCGGACGCCGCTCGGCCCTGCTCGCCCGGCAGCTAAAATGCTGCCGCCGGCGCCGGCGGGTAACGATCATAATCGGCTTGCTGGTCTTGGTCCCCGGCCTGCTCTTCCTCCTCGATTACTATCTGGAGCGGTCCCTGGAAATCCCCCGGGAGCAGCCCCGGTGGGCGGAGGTGGAAGAGGCCGATTTCGATCCCCAGGTCGTCTACACCAGGGCTCGGTCCCTCCTCGAGGAGGGGAGGGCGAATATGCACCGGGGGCGCCGGTATATGGTCCGGGGACAGTTCGAGGAGTCCCTGGAGCTGATGCTGATGCTCCGGGAACAGGCTCCGGAGTACCGTCCGGCCCGGGTCCGGAACGATATCGAAACCCTCCGGGGTCTTCTCCGGCAGGTCAGGTAGGTAAGACGGAGGACAGTAAGCAGTAAGCAGTGAGCAGATCGCGCCGGGGGTACTGCTTACTGCTTACTGCTCACTGCTTCACCCCCTACGGGGCGCACTGGAGGCAGGGCTGGTAGCCCTGCTGGACGGCGGCGGCCCGGCTCGACAGCCGGTGGAGGTTGATCTCCCGGATTCGGTCGGCCCGGGGGCACCAGCCGTAATGAAACACGTCCTGCGACCGGTCGGCCAGATAGGATACCGGCTGCCGGGCCTCCCGGCGGACGGCCTCTTCCAGCTTGATGCTCACCGGTTCGTTGTAGGGGTCGATCGAACTGGCCGCCTTCAGCAGTTCCAGCCCGGCCGGGGTATGGTCGGCGGCCAGGTAGATCTCTCCCAGCAGGGAGAGGGCCTCGATGTCATCCGGCCGGTAATAAAGTCCGGTCCGCAGCCGCTCGATCGCCCGGTCGACCTCCTCCCGGGCCAGGTGGGCCCGGGCCAGGCCGAGGTAGAACCTCCCGTCGTAAGGGTTGTTCTCCAGCGCCCGGCCGTAGGTCTCCAGCATCCGGTCGGCCTGCCCCTGTTCTTCATAAATGGTGCCCATCAGGTAGTGGGCGTCGGCCAGGGCCGGGTAGCGCCGGACGGCGTCGGAGGCGTACTTCAGGGCCAGGTCGAGGTTGCCCCGCCGGTAGGCCTCTTCCGCCTGGGCCAGGTTGTTGTAGGCGACCTGGTACTGTCTCCGGAGGGTGGCCCGGGGCAGTTCGAGGACCGGGTCGAGCTGGCGGAGCCGCTGGGCCGATGGGGAAAAGTCATTTTCGACCTTGAGAAACGACTCCTGGTCCAGCCAGAGGGTGTCGAGGAAGGCGGGGACGAAGACCGGGTGCCCGTAATCCCGGTGGATCAGGTGGGCCAGGTTGACCGTCGAGTCTGCCTCCCCGTGGAGGACCACCACCCCCTTCAGGTCCTCCATATTCTCGACGTTTTCCAGGAGCATATTCAGATCGCCGTGCGAGGAGAACTGGCCGAATTTCTTCACCTGGGCCCGGACCGGGATCGCCCGGCCCTTGATCACCACCTCCGGCAGTTCCATCGCCGCCCGGCCGACCGACTCCGGACTCTGCCAGCCGGGGATGAAGAAGTTCGAGCGCCGGTCCCCCAGGTACCGTTCGGCCATCTCCAGGGCGGAGGCGAAGTCCATCATCCCCGAGGAGACCAGGAAGATCGCCGGGGTGGGGATCCGGCCGTGCTGCTCCAGATAGCTATTGACCGAGCCGTAGAAGAACTGCTCGTTGGTGAACGGGTTGCGCCAGCGCCGCCGCCGCTGGGTATAGTCGGAAAAGTACTTCTCCGGTTCGGTCTGCAGGTATTTCTGGTAGACCTCGTTCAGGGCCCGGACGGTGGGTGAGGTGACGATGATCGGGCAGTTGCTGGGGATCCTCCCCAGGTAGGCCTCCTCGGCCAGGACGGTGATGATCTTCTGGGACTTGCTGAGGACGAAGGAGGGGATGATCACCCGTTCGCCCCGCCGGACGGCGGAGAT
>PWXJ01000297.1 GCA_003561965.1 PVC group bacterium | reverse complement strand
GGTGATGGCGGCCTGGGGTAGCTTGATAACTTGCGCTCCGGCCGGATGAACCGGCCGGGGGCGGGGGGTGATGGCGGCCTGGGGTAGCTTGAGAACTTGCGCTCCGGCCGGATAAACCGGCCGGGGGCGGGGGGGGGGAAACCCACCAGTCTCTCTGTTAGGGTTTCCGTTATGGTTTTCGGCTTGCCTCAAAGAACGGGTTTCGCCGATAATGATCTCGGCAACCGCTTCTTTACCTCGCAACCGGGGTGGCCGTCGGGAACCGGCAAAAAGCAATTTATTATCAGTTGGAGCTCCTGGCGGTTTGTCAGATACTGTCGACTGAAAGAAAACCGTAATCGGGGGGACAGTCCGTTATGGTCAAAAACACGTTATGGCAACGGCTGGGACTGATGGCGGTATTTTTTGCCGGGGCGGTCCTGCCCCTGCCGGCCGCCATCATCTATTCCGGCCCGGATCGGAATGTGACGTACTTGTGGTTGGATTCGCCGGGCGCCTTCAGTCTCTTCGACCGGCCGGAAACCTGGGATAGTATCCGCCTGGGGGTTTACGTCTTTGAAGATCCAAGTTGGCGAAATTCATATCAGTTTGGCAACTTCCTAAATATACACGGTAACTACATTTATTTTGCCCAGGGGGATTATTACCGGGACATCAAGCGGTTCGACGCGGGCGATCTCATAGACGGGACGCTTACGTTTATGGGCAATAATTATCGTAACTTTTCGGAATACAGGGAGGAGTTCGATCCTCCCTGGGTGAACGAAAGCGGCGAATTCCGCAACCAGACCGGGTATGCCGGCTTCAGGATGATCGACGGGGATGACATCTATTACGGCTGGATCCAGGTCCGGGTGGAGGATTACGACAACAGCAACATTACCGGCACGCTGATCGACTGGGCCTACGAAAACATCCCCGGCCAGCCCATCGCGGCCGGCGCCCTCCCCGACCCGACCCCCACGCCCACCCCTTCGGGGACTCCAACACCCTCGGCGACTCCAACGCCCTCCACAACACCCACACCCAGCGCGACACCCACTCCTTCAGTAACTCCAACTCCCTCGGTCACGCCTTCGCCCTCGGTTACCCCCACGCCATCGGTGACGCCCACCCCGTCGGTTACTCCCACGCCCTCGGTGACGCCCACACCTTCCTCAACACCGACGCCCTCGGCGACACCGACCCCCAGCGTAACTCCGACGCCGTCCGTGACTCCGACACCGAGTGTCACGCCCACGGCAAGCGTGACCCCTACGCCATCCGTAACGCCCACGCCCAGCGTCACCCCCAGCCCTTCGGCCACCCCGACGCCTTCGGTGACGCCGTCGCCCTCCCTGACCCCCACGCCGAGCGTCACCCCGAATCCATCGGTCACGCCGACGCCCTCGGTCACCCCTTCCCCCTCCGTGACGCCGACTCCGACGGCCAGCCCGACTCCGACGGCCACCCCGATCCCGACCGCCACGCCGTCGCCGTCGCCGACGGCTTATCCCACGCCGGAGTATATGGTGCTCGACTCCGGGGATTTCACGGGCGACGGCCGGGCCGACATCGCGGTCTTCCGGCCGGAGAAGGGGTTGTGGGCGGTGCGGGGACTGGGGAGGATCTACTTCGGGCGCGCGGGTGATGTCCCGGCCTCCGGGGACTACGGCGGGGACGGGATAACCGAAGTGGCGGTCTTCCGGCCGGATTCCGGCCTCTGGGCGGTCAGGGATGTCACCCGCTTCTACTTCGGGTCCGCCGGGGACATCCCGGTCCCCGGGGACTACAGCGGGGACGGGACATCGGAGGCGGCGGTCTTCCGGAGGGATTCCGGGCTCTGGGCGGTGCGGGGGCTGACCCGGCTCTACTTCGGGACGCCGGGGGACCTGCCGGTTCCCGCGGAATACTTCGGGGAAGGTATCCGGGAGATCGCGGTCTTCCGCCCCTCGACCGGGCTCTGGGCGGTCCGGGGTCTGACCCGGGCTTACTTCGGGAGGGAGGGGGACCGGCCGGTTCCGGCGGTTTACAGCTGGTACGGGTCCGGTTACCCCTTCGGAGCCGGGATCGCCGTCTTCCGGCCGACCTCCGGCCTCTGGGCGGTGCGGGGGCTGACCCGGCTCTACTTCGGGAGCGCGGGGGACACCCCGGTAATCGGGGATTTCACCGGCAACTCGCTCGACGAGACCGGGATCTTCCGGCCGTCCTCGGGCCTCTGGGCGGTAAGAGGGTTAACCAGGATTTACTTCGGCACCGTCGGCGATATCCCATTGGCGAAGTAAACCGCCTGATATTGAACTTTCGCTCGATTCCAGGGCGGCCGGCGGCAAGGAGCGATATTCAGCCGATGAAGAACTTCCTCTATTTCCTGATTGTCCCGGGGCTCTGTCTCGCTCCCGTTACCCTTTCCGGAAGCGACAGCCCGGCGGCCGGCCGGAAGGACATCTACGAGCCGGCCAGGGTCATCGCCCGCGCAATGATCGGGGACGATATCGCCGCCGGCAGGACCTCCAGCGCCGGCGTCGCGATTATGGACGGCGGGGTGGTCGTGTATTCCGAGGGGATGGGCCTGGCCGACCGCGAGAGCGGGACGCCCGCGACCGCGGAGACGATCTTCAATATCGGCTCCTGCAGCAAGACCTTCACCACGGCGGCCCTGCTGAAGCTGGTGGACGAGGGCCAGGTGGAGCTCGACGAGCCGGTGACGGCGTACTTCCCGGAGTTCCAGATGCAGGACCCGAGGTACACGGACGTAACGGTCCGTATGCTGCTTAACCACAGCTCCGGCTTTCCCGGCACGACTTTAGCCAACAATACCGGTTCCGCGTTCAACCCTCAGGTTTACGAGGATACCCTCGCCAACCTGGCCGGCTCCCGCCTCAAGACGGCGCCCGGCCAGACCGCCCCTTACTGCAACGATGGCTTCACGGTGGCCGAGATGATAGTCACGCGCCTGACCGGGGAGGAGGATTTTCTCGCCGCCCTCAGGCGCCTCGTGCTCGATCCGCTCTCGCTCGACCTGACGGGCCCCAGCGTCGGCCAGCGGCCGCACGACTTCATCGCCAGGAGCTACCAGGCCGGCACCGGCAAGATAATGCCGCCCGAGACGATGTCGGTCATCGGGGCCGGGGGCCTCTCCTCGACCGCCGGGGATCTCGTCAGGTTTATGGACAGCTTCGCGGTGGGCGGCAACCGCATCCTGACGGACGCTTCCATCGCCGAGATTATCGGACCTTCGCTTTCGGTCTTCGCCCAGGCCGCGCTGCAGGAGACCGGGATCAACCCGGAGATGAACTACGGGCTCGGGCTCGATTTCGCCAGCGTCGCCAGGTATCAAGCCGAAGACATCAGGGTCGTGTGGAAGGGCGGCGACACGACCGACTACCACTCGGTGATGATGCTGGTCCCCGACAAGAGGATCTCGGTCGCGGTCATAAAGGCCGGCCTGGGATACAGCCC
>PWXJ01000252.1 GCA_003561965.1 PVC group bacterium | reverse complement strand
TCCAGCTCCCGGACCAGCTGCTCCAGGTTCCCCGCCCTCCGGCCCGCCGCGGCGTCGGCCTCCGCCAGGAACCCGGGGTGGAAGGGTCCCTCGAACTCCGGCGTGTAGAAAAATTCTCGCTTGATCATAGGAACTTGCCGATTATAGCAGGCGGTCCGTTCCGGGCCCAGCGGTAAAGCCTGCCCGGCACCGCGCCGGGAGCCTGTCCCGTCCGTCCATCGTCATCTCCGCGCCCGGCCGGCCCCCGGTGGGTTTCGGCCGCGTACCGGGCGGTCAACAATGCCTCCCTGGTGAAGCCGGGTCCGCTCAGGAGAGCGTACCGGCGATGTCGCGGGCGGTGATCCGGATCTCCTTCGGTCTCCTCCGGCCGGTCCGGGCGTTGGCGAAGATCAGGGGCTCGGTGATCCGGTTGAGCGTCCCCCTCAACGAGCGGGCTCCGGTCCCCCTGGCCAGGGCGTCGCCGGCGATCGCCTCGAGGGCGCCCCCGGTGAAGCTGAAGGCGAGACCGTGGCGGCGGGCCTCGCGGTTGACGGCGGCCAGGAGTCCGTGTTCGCCCCGGGAGAGGATCTGGACCAGCTGCTTTCCGGTCAGCTGCTCGAGGAGGGCGACGACCGGGATCCGGCCGGCGAACTCCCTCAGGAGGCCGTAGCGGACCAGGTCGTCGGTGCCGGGGGACTCCTTCCCGGCGGTCCGCCCGGGGTCGGCGCCGAAACCGACGCCCCGGTCCCGCCGCCGCGCCGCGACGATCCGCTCGATCCCGGTGAAGGCGCCGCCGAGAATGATCAGGGTGGGGGCGGTGTCGAACTCGAGGGCCCTCGAACTCCAGGTGTGGACGCCCCCGGGGGAGATCGAGATGGTCCCGCCGTCGAGGGCCTTGAGCAGGGCCCGCTGGACCCCGGCCCCGCCGACGTCCCGGCGGCCGGGCCCGTCGCCGTCGCCGGAGGCCAGCTTGTCCGCCTCGTCGATGAAGACGATCCCGGCCTGGGCCCTGTCGATCTCCCGGCCGGCGTCCAGGTAGAGCCGGTGGAAGACCTCGTCGAAGTTCATCCCGACGTACCCCTCCTCGGTCCAGGAGGTGGCGTCGCCGACGGCGCAGGGGAAGCCGAGGAGGCCGGAGAGGGTGGTGACGATGTGGGTCTTCCCGCAGCCGGTGGGGCCGGCCAGGAGGACGTTCTTCTTCACCCCTTTCTCCGGCGGCTCACCGGAAGCGGTCAGGACCAGGTGCTCGAAGGCGGCCACGGAGATGGTCCGGAGGGCCTCCTCCTGGCCGGTCACCCGGGAGGAGAGTTCCCGGTAGAGGGCCGGGGGGCTGGGGAAGCGCTTGAGGGCCCGGGCGGCCAGGTCCCGGGCGGAGAGTTCCGGCTCTTCCCGGACGGCGTCTAACTCCTCGGGGAAGTCGGCCCCCTCGGTGAGGAAGCGGAAAATCCCGGGGTGGAGTTTCGGGCTATGGTCGAACCGGCCGGTCCCGAACGGGTTCGCGATCTTCTTCTCGGCCAGGCGGTCGGCGGCCTTCCGGACCTCCAGCCGGCCCCGGAGTTCCCCGTCGCTGAGCGCCTGGAAGAACTTGTTGATGTCAATGGGGGCGCTCTCCCCGGCGATCTGCTGGATGGCCAGGGAGGCGGCCAGGAGCTTCTCGGTCTCGTTGAGGCGGCAGCGCTCGGCCAGGAGGTCGAGGCGGAGCTCGACCCCGTTCCGGCGGGACCGCTCCCGGCGCTTCTCGATCTGGTTCCGGATCTCGATCAGCGTCGGGTGTTCGAAGTCGCAGCCGGCCATCGCCGGCTTGGCCCGCTTGGACTTCTCCATAAGGAGCATCCGGAGGTCCTCGAGGTAGTCGAGGTCGTCGCGGTAGCGGTAGTTCTCGTAGTTGTCGATCATATCCGCCCCGGTGGGGAGGGCGGATTCGTCTTGGTCGGCGGCCGGGACGCCGTTGGTCAGGGTGCTGGTTTCGGGCATAGATATATGATCCTTGTTTTCGGGGTTGTCGGCGGAGGTTCCATCGCTCGGGCGGAGTTTCAGGGGTCGCGGCCGCGACCCGGCCGGAGGAGGTCCCGGCCGCCGGCGGAGGGGCCGGGCGGGCCCGGGACCGGGGCGGAATTACAGGGGTGGCGGGTTGTTCTTTTCATAACACCAAACATATAACACAGGTAACCTGACATCTTATGTCGCCAATGAAAGATTAATTTCGTTTTTTTCCGAAGGGGCGGTCGGGGGCCTCTTCCCGAACGCAGTCCGGGGGTGATTTCCTGGTGCGGACGGAGGCCGGGCCCTCCCCGGCCCGGACCCCGGGAGGCCCCGAAGAGGGTCGGACCCTCAGTAGACCGGGACGCAGTAGACCGGGCGGTAGTAGACCCGCGGCGGAGGAGGAGGCGGCGGGGGATAGTAATAGGCCGGGGCGTAATAAACGGGAGGGGGCCGGTGGCTGGCGGCGATGATCAGGCCGGCGCCGATGATCCCGGCGGCCACCGCTCCGAAGGTGTCCCGGCGGGAGGATCTCCGGTAGTAGTGATGGTGGTGGGTGGCCGGGCGGCCGCGGTGGTAGTGGCGGCCGGGGGCGGGCCGGCATCCGCTCCGGGCGAAGGCGGCCGGGCCGGAGGCCAGGACCATCAGCCCGATCAGGATGGAGCCGATAAGTTTTTTCACGGGTCACCTCCCGGATTGGGTTTGTGTTCAACAGGTGAGACGGGGATCCCGGGGAAATATTCAATACCCGGAGAATTATTTTTCCCGCCCCCGGACCTCTGCCGGGGAGACAGGGACCGAGGGGTTCGGCCGGGGGGCCGGGCGCCGGCGGGCGGAGCGCTCTGGCGGGCGAAAATAAATTTCCTAACCTGACAGGAGATGTCGCGAGCCCGTGTTATACAGTCGGTATGAAAACGATAGAGAAAACTACCGCCCCCCCGTCAAACTCCCGGGCCCGGGTCCGGGCCTGGTGCCTTCGCTTCGCCAGACTCCACGCGAACTTCGCGGTCTACGGCGCCGTCTGTTTCCTGATCGCCGGGCGGAACCTCTTCGAGGCCGCCGCCGCCGGCGCGGTCACCTCCCCGCTCTTCCTGCTGGCCGGGCAGGTCTTCTGGAAGGCCGGTTTCGCGGCCCGGACGGTCCGGGAGAGGAGGAGAGGAGCAGAGTAACGGAAGTTTCCCGGGGCCGGTACCGCGGCATCCTGCTCTCGAAGGTCTGCCGGCCGGCTGAAAAGAAGCGCCCTCCCCCGGCCCGCCGGCTCTTCGCCTGTCTGAGGACCCATTCCCGGCCAGGAAGAGCCCCGAGTACTAACACTGCGAGAGGATGCCCCTCTACCCCACGGTCGAGACCGATCTCTGCCTCCAGTACACCCTGCATAACCACCGGATCACCGTCTCCACCATCGACCTGGCCCGGGACTGGAAAGTGATTCACTCAAGACTCCTGGAATTGGGTTCAGCGCCGGGAGCAGTATTCTCTTAACCTCCCGCCTCCGCTCAGAGTGGGGTATC
>PWXJ01000071.1 GCA_003561965.1 PVC group bacterium | reverse complement strand
GGATCGTTCGGGATGTTCTGAGCGGGCGGGGTCGGCATTCCTTTTGTTTTCGGCTTCATTTCGATCCGGGGATCCGGGTGGCGATCGGTTCGGGGGTGATCGAGGCGGGCAACGACGGAGCCCGCCTCTACCTCTTCCCGGCGGGGTACGGTTCCCCGGCTTCCGGTTTTACCCTGGGCCGGGGCCCGGTCTCGAAGAGATACGGCCGCCGGGAAGAGGCGCCGGTCGTCTCCCGGCGGGGAGAATATTCCGGCCGGGTTGATTTCGGTATAATCCTGATTCCCGGCCCAGTCCGGGACGAAGTCGTGGCCGCGGCAAAAACGACCTATGAGAGTCTGGACTTGCGGGGGCCTTGAGGTCCGGTCGGAATGCCCACGGGCAACCGATTATCCGGGCTGAGGTAATGGCGATAGGCTATGCTCAAGAACAACCGGACAGAATTTTTTTCCACCAGTTCCCGGGTTTTCGGATTATTCCTGGCCGGGCTTCTTGCCCTGGTCTTGGTCTGGTTTGTCGCCTCGGGTGTCCGACTGGCGGCCGGCTTATCGGTCTTGGGCATTCTGATCGTGGGGTTTTATTTTCTCGGTCGCTTTGAGAAGGCCTACTTCCCGTTCATATTCGTTATCATCTTGCCGGTGGCCCTTTTCGTCACCGCCATCCCGGGGCTGAGAGCCTTTGAACTGGTCATTCCAGGGATCTTTATCCTTTTTGTCCTGCGGCAGGTCGTACTGGAATGGCGGCAGAGGGAAACGCGGTTCGTCCCGAAGTCCATAATCTTATTCTTCGCTATGGGGCTGGCCTCCTTTCTCCGCCACCCCAGCCTACCCGCCCAGGTCTTCGCCGCCGGCGCGGATCCGGGCAATTTCCGGGTATACTGGAACTTTTTCCTGGGCTTGATGACTTACGTGCTGACCTTCCACCTCTTCCGGGAGGGAACGCGGCGGAAAACCCTGGTCCTGGTCAGGTTGATGACCACCGTCTGCGTCTCCGGCTTAATCCTGCAATTCATCGATCCCTACCTGAGGATCCCGCTCCCTCTGGGCGAAATCTTCGTTCACTGGGGGCCTTACGGAGAAGCCGCCAAAAGCGGCGGGCCTCTCTTCCGGGGCTGGGCGATCGGCTGGTTCGGCCTTTTCCTCTTTCTGGTCCTGATCTCTTTTTCCAATATTCCGAAGAACAAGCTGGTTAAATCCGCATTTTTCCTTCTCTCCCTGGCCGGGATAATCCTGTCGGGGGCCCGCTCCATCCTGCTGGCGGCGGTAGGGACGGCCAGCCTGTTGTGTCTATTAAAGGGGAGGATTTGGCGCCTGCTGGTTCCCCTGGCCGCCGCCGGGGCCATCCTCACGGTATCCTACTTCTACCCCCAGACTATCGACCGGCTGCCGGAAGGAGTCCGCCGGGTCTTCACCATCTTCCCCACTCCCGGATATGGTGACCCGGACGCCGTCGGCTCGGCGCTGGTTCGGGTCGCCTGGTGGACGGAGGCCCTGGAAATCATCTCCCGCCATCCCCTGGTGGGGATAGGATTTGAGAGAATCGGGGTCGAGGCACGTTACCTCGCCTACGCCGACTACGCGGTCCGGATCGGGCAGGCGCACAGCGCCTATATCGCCACCGGGGTGATGCTGGGGTTGCCGGGAATTGTTGTCCTGGCCTGGATCTTCGTCCTTCACCTGTTGCGGGGGATCATCCTTTCCCGGCAACCGGCCCCGGCGGTTGAGCAAAACCTGGCCACCTGGCTGACGTTAATGGTCTTCGGCTATAACATCATCTTCTTCTTCGCCGGCGCTCCCCAGGTTCTCTACAGTTATTTTCTTTTCGCCGGGTTGATCAATTTAAACTGGGTCCGGCGAAACGACCGCGACCGCGACGCCTCTCATACCGGCCCGCCCCGGATGGAGAATCTCCTGACGGAAAACGGGGGCAGACCGGAAGTGGAGGCCTCCGGCGGCAACGATCGCCAGAGACTTTAGAGCCGTGAAGATCCTTCACTTCAGCCCGAGATTTTGTGGCGACGATCTCGGAACCGGCCGGCGGCTCAGTCAGTTGCTTCGTGACGACGGCAATTATCACTACTTTCTCGTGTCCGGAGAGGAGGGCCGGGCCGTCCGCCGGGACTGGCAACGGGATGGGAATCTTTATCATCGGAGATGTCGGTATGTCTTCCGCCTCCGCTTTGAGGTCCCGGTTCTTTCCCGTTACCTCAAGCTCGCCCTCAATAGTCGTAGTCTGGTCCGGGCCGCCCCGACTCCGGGAGAGTTCGACCTGGTGATAGCCCACAACCCCCTTGACTTCGCCTTCCCCGCGCTCGGTTACGCCCGCCGCCACCGCCTTCCCCTGGTCTACGAAATTCACACCCTTTATTACGACGAAGTGGCCGTCCGGAGAAGAAAGAGAGTGCCCGGGTTTTTCTTCTCGCTGGCCAAGAGGATCGCCTTGATCGGGGAGAAGAGGGTTATCCGCACGGCCGACGCCGTCATCGTCCAGACCGAAGCCCTCCGGAAGCGCGTGGCGGATCTCTATCGGGCCGACCCGGAGAAAATAGTCGTCGTGCCCAACGGAGTCGACGTCGAACTCTTCCGTCCCCCGGATGAAGCCGAGCGCGAGCAGGGACGTCGGGAAAAGGGTTGGGGCGGCAAGATAGTCATCCTCTACAGCGGATATCTCGACTGGATCAACGGGGTCGATTTCCTGCTCGCGGCGGCGTCCGCCCTGCCTCCCGGCCTGAAAGAGCGGAGCCTTCTGGTCATCGCCGGCGATGGCCCCCTGGCCGATACTGTGCGCCGTCGGGCGGGGGCGGAGCCGGATTTTATCCAATATCTTGGCCGGCTCGATCATCGTCTAATGCCCCGGCTATACGGGTTGGCGGACATCTTCGTGATTCCTCGTCCCGCGACCGAAGCCGGCGACAGTCTCGTCCCGATCAAACTGCTGGAGGCGATGGCGATGGAAAAGGTGATCCTGGCCAGCGACCTGGCCGCCTTTCGGGAGGTGATCGGCGATGACCGTTGCGGACTTCTCTTCCGGAGGGGGGACGCCGGCGATTTTCGAGAGAAACTGGCGGCGGTTATCGAGCGATTCGATGAATTCAATCCCCGGAGAGTCCAGGCCCGGGTGCGGGTGCTGTCCGGTTACGACTGGGAATCTTCCCGTCAACGGCTGGGAAAAGTCTTCCTGGGGGTCGTGAGGGCCGGGCGCGCGTCATTCGAACCGGGTCCGGATAATCGACAGTGACGGTAAGGAACGGGAAAAATAATCGGGGTCTGTTGCGTTTTCCCTGGCACGTAATCTCTCTGGCGGCTTTCCCGGCGATTTTCCTCTACGCGAATAATATGGAAAGCCTGGTCGCCGCTCACGCCGTGGCGCCCCTGATGATCTCCCTCGCCGGCGCCGGCGTTCTCTGGATATTGGCCCGACAGATTCTTCGGGATTCTCTCCGCGCGGGACTGGCGGTGTCATTTTTCATTTTGCTGTTTTTTTCCTACGGCCGGGTTTACTCG
>PWXJ01000251.1 GCA_003561965.1 PVC group bacterium | reverse complement strand
CCGGAGATGAAGACATTGGTGTCGAGGACCAGGTTCAACCGCGGCCTCGGGCCCGGTCCACCGCCCGCGCGATGTCGCCTTGCTTCATACCGGCGGACCGAGCCTGGCGCCTGGCTTCCCGGATCAGGTTGTCGAACTGGCTCATTGAAGGGGGCTGGATGGTTTTCAGGATGACAAAGTCCTTCTCCCCCAGGACCACAAACTGATCCCCCGATTTGAGGTTAAGGCGGTCCCGGACGGATTCGGGGATAACTACCTGCCCCCGGGACGACATTCTGGTGGTGGCCATTGTCCTCATATCTTCCTCCGGGTTACAATCTTAATGGTAAGATCATAACATCCCCCGGCCGGGAAGGCAACAAATAATCGTCTCTTTTCGTCCGCCGCCCCGGCGGGGCCTGGCCGACCTGCCCTACTTCCCCCCGGGAGTCCAGCCGGACGGCTTGCCGTAGGCGTGAACGATCTTCAACGCCTGGGAGCGGGAGATCCCTCCGGGGTTGATCCCGGGCCGGCCCTCGGGGATCGGGACGCCGAGTTTGGCGAAGTACTCCTGCCAGGCCGGGAAGGTCTCGGCGGTTTCCGGGTCGAGGAAGGTCATCGGCTCCAGTTCGAAGAGGTCCGCGCCGCCGCCGGCTTCCCGGAAGCAGGCGTAAACCAGCTCCGAGCAGTAGTAGGCGTCGTTGCCGATCTCGAAGACGTCGTCATAGGGCCGGCCCCGGCGGGCGAAGGCCGCGGCGACCGCCCCGGGGATCAGGCGCCGGTATCGCGGTTCGAGCCTCCCGACCAGGACTTTCGGCCTGCCCTTCCCGTCGAAACTTCGTCCGAGATACTCCTCCAGGGGGGTGGCGACCACCCCCTCAGTGAACGCCTCCAGGACTACGATTTCCCCGGCGTCGTCCTCCGCCGCGATCCCCACGTGGGTGAGGACCGCCCCCCGGTATCCCCGGGTGACCCGGGCGATCGCCTCGGAGAAGGGGTCGCCGTTGAGGTCCTGGAAGAGGAGGTCGCCCGGCAGGAGGACGAAGGGTTCCTCCCGGGTTTCCGGGAGAGAGCGGCAACCCGCCAGGATCAGTCCGGGGAGCAGGACGGCGGCGAGCGCGGCCCGGGATACCCGGTTCATATCTTTTCTTCCGTCTCCAGGCGGTCCTCGACCTCGCCGATGTAGGCCGCCAGGGTGTTGCCGGCCTGCTCGGTCAGGTTGGTCAGGTCCCGCTCGAGCTGCTCGAGCCGGTTCAGCACCGCCGTCCGGGATTCCCCGGTCAGGGAGGTCTGCTTGGCCAGCTCGAGCCCGAGGAAGTTGCGGAGCTTGGTGTAGCGCGAGGCCTCCGCTTCTTCGGCCAGCTTCCGGGCCGCCCGGAGCTGCCGGGCGTGGAGGCGGGCCTCCTTGAGGGCTCTGGACTGGAGGTTGACCGCGAAGGCGAGGAAGAGGGCGGTCAGTCCGGCCAGGAGCCCGAGCATCAGCAGCCCCAGCGGAATCCGGACGGCGGTGAACCCGAGGGAGAGCTCGGTCGGCGCGGTAAAGGTGTTCCAGTTCAGCCCGGCGAAGGCGGCGACGGCCGCCAGGATCAAGACTATCACTAACGTCTGCAGTTTCATCTGTGAGTTCTCCCTTGTCGGCCGGCGGCAGACGGACCCCGCCCCTCCCGGGTTCTTCGGGAGACGGGCCCGAGGGGCAACCGTCTACCAGCTTCTCGCCAGGATCTTGTTCTCCGCTTCACCGGGCCGGGGTTCGTCTCTCCTTCCAGTAGCCGGGGTCCCGGTGCAGGTGCATAACCGCCATCACGACGAGTTCGTCTGTCTGCTCGCGATAGAGAACCCCGAAGGGGAAAATCCTGGCCAGACAGCGGCGGACGTCGCGATCGACGACGGGATAAAGTCGGGGGTTGGCCCTGATCCGGTGGACGGCATCTTCGACCGACGCCAGGAACCGGCGGCCGAGGCCCGGCTGCTGCTTTTCGTAATAAGCGGCCGCCTCGATCATCTCGGCTCCGGCGTCCGGATGGAACCTGGCGGCTTTCACTTCAGCGCGGCATAGGCATCGGCGAAGGCCCTTTCGGCCTCGCCGAGTTTTACCGCGCCGCGATCGACCTCGGCGCACCGCCGGCGGACCTCCTCCCGCCATCTGTCGGAGAGGGGAGGCGAGTCGAGGGTGTCCAGGCTTTCGATAAGTTTTTCCGCCACGAACGCCCGGAGCGCCGGGGGCAGTTCCATCGCTTCGGTGACAACTTTTTCGGCCGTTGTGCTCATACTGATATTGTACCATCCGCCGGAGCGGTTATCCGGCTATTGTTACGATCGAAGATTCCGGTATGCGTGTCGGTTAATCCAGGCGATTCCAGCACAGGACCGGAGCCGGGTCAAGATGTAATGTCCGGGACTGAAGGTGAAGCCGCACCTTTCCGGGCGGTTGCCGATCGTTCCCGGCTTCACAGATCCCTACCGTTCCCCAGGCCGGAGATTAACACCGGCCCCCGGACCGGGTCCAGCCGAAACTGGCCGGGGGCCGGTAATTTCCTTGATCCGTTTCTCCCTCCAGTGTAAACTTTTTCCGTCGCCGAAAGTATCCCGGAGAGAGAGCCCGATGAAAACCAAGCCCAGCTGGCAGGTCACCCTGGCCCTGATCCTGATCGCCCTGAGCGCGCTGGTCTACTACGTCCACTTCCTGATCTTTCGCGACCCCGAGCACATCTTCCTCTACTTCTTCGGGGACTTCGCCTTTGTCTTCTTCGAGGTGCTCCTG
This sequence comes from PVC group bacterium, assembly GCA_003561965.1. Taxonomy (GTDB): domain Bacteria; phylum Auribacterota; class Erginobacteria; order Erginobacterales; family Erginobacteraceae; genus Erginobacter. The sequence continues at coordinate 776 of PWXJ01000251.1, read as the reverse complement.
GTGACCCTGGTGATCCACCGCCTCCTCCACCACCGGGAGGAGCGGGCCCGGAGTCAGAAGCTGAATATGCTGAACGGGGCCTTCTTCAGCGAGCTGGGGACGGAGCTTTTGCGGATTCTGGCCGTTTTCGACGCCGAGTCCCGCCGCCTGGTCGAGAAGCTGGCCCTCCCCGGGGACTGGTCGGAGCGGGAGTTCCTGGGGATCCGGGAGGAGGTCGAAAACCACCCCGCCGCCTTCGCGGGGGGCGGGGACGAACTGGAGAAGGTGAAGGAACTCCTGGCGGGGAAGAAACAGTTTCTCCTCGACCTCCTCCAGAACCGGAACCTGCTGGAGGAAGAGTCCTTCACCAACCTGGTCTGGGCGGTCTATCACCTGGCCGAGGAACTGATCCACCGGCGGGACCTGTCCGGACTGGGGCAGGCCGACCGCCTCCACCTGGCCGGGGATCTGAAACGGGTCTACCAGCTCCTGGCCCGGGAGTGGATGGGTTACATCCGGCACCTGAAGAAAGCTTATCCCCACCTCTTCTCCCTGGCCGCCCGGATCAACCCCTTCAACCCGGCCGCCTCGGTGGAGGTGAAGTGAGCCATCCGCCGGGAAATTTACCGGCTCCGCGGCGATGAACAAACGGCGGATTTTCGCGGTCCTCCTCTTCTTTCCGGTCGCCCTGGCGGCGGGCGGGACGGGGAGGAGGGTCCCCCATCAGTGCCGGCTCTACGGCAGGATCCAGATCGTCGAGGCCTTTGGCGACGTCCGGGTCCAGGTCGTCAACTCCT
>PWXJ01000237.1 GCA_003561965.1 PVC group bacterium | reverse complement strand
GAAGACTTCCGGATAATCTGGGCCTTCTCGGGTAAGAGCATAAACATCAACTACTGGTACTTCGACGACGTCTACCTGGCGGCCACCACGCCGACGGTGACCCCGACCCCGGAAGGTTTCCGGACGCCCTCGCCGACCCCGACGCCGACCCCGGTTCCCTCACCGTCTCTCACGCCGCCGCCCGCCCCCCGGTGGATTTACGACTACAGCGGTGACGGCACCAGCGACATCGCGATCTTCCGGCCCTCGTCCGGTCTCTGGGCGGTCCGGGGATTGACCCGGGCCTACTTCGGGGCTGAAGACGACATCCCGGTCCCCGGCGACTACTCCGGTGACGGGACCACCGACATCGCGATTTTTCGGGATAGCAACGGGCTCTGGGCGGTAAGGGATCTGACCAGGGTTTATTTCGGCCGTTCCGGCGATCTGCCGTTTTCCGGGGATTATGGAGGAAGCGTAACCTGCGGCCCCGGCATCTTCCGCCCGTCCTCGGGTCTCTGGGCGATCCGGGGATTTACCCGGGCCTATTTCGGGCGGGCGGGTGACATTCCGGTGCCCGGTTATTACTCCGGGAGCGCGGGCAGGGATATCGGGGTGTTCCGTCCCGATACCGGTCTCTGGGCGATCCGGGGTGTGACCCGGGTTTACTTCGGCCGTTCCGGCGATCTGCCGGTCCCCGGCGATTATTCCTGGGAAGGGAGGTGGACCCCGGCCGTCTTCCGTCCCGCCGTCGGCCTCTGGGCGATCCGGGACTGGACCCGGGTTTACTTCGGCGGGGCCGATGATTATCCCTGTCCCGGGGTTTACGCCGGGGACGGGGCCGACCGGATCGGGATCTTCCGGGAGAGTACCGGTCTCTGGGCGGTCCGGGACTGGACCCGGGTTTATTTCGGCCGTCCGGAAGACCTTCCGGTGACCCGTTAGCCCGCTTGCCACCGACTGAGACCAGCGAAAGGGTCCAGGCGCTCTTCTTCCTCCTCAGCCTCGAGGGTGGGTCGCCGGAAGAGCACCTGCGGGTGCTGGCGGAACTGGTTCGGCTCCTCCGCCGCCCCCGGATGGTCGAGCGGATGGCCGAGGCTGCCACCCGGGAGGAGATCCTCGACCTCCTCCCCCCGGAGAGCCGCTGAAACCGACTTGCCCGCCTCCCCCTGGTTCGGCTATAATGCACCGCCGCCCGGCTAACCAGACAAAGGACCCCAGAATATGCTGGAACAGTATCTGCCCGTCCGGGACCCGGTCCTGATCTTCGCCCTCCTGGTCGCGACCGCCCTGCTCGCCCCGGCCCTCTTCGAGCGGCTGAAACTGCCCGGGATCGTCGGGCTGATCGCCTTCGGGGTGGTTCTCGGCCCCCACGCCCTCGGGGTCCTGGACCGGGGCCTGGAGGTCGAACTCCTGGGGACGATCGGCCTCCTCTACATAATGTTCCTGGCCGGGCTGGAGCTGGACCTGGCCCAGTTCATCCGGGACCGTCATCACAGCCTGGTCTTCGGGAGCCTGACCTTCTCCATCCCCCTGGTCCTGGGGAGCCTGATGGGACACTACTACCTGGGGCTGAACTGGCCGGCCGCCATCCTCCTGGCCAGTATGTTCTCCTCCCACACCCTGCTCACCTACCCGATCGCCAGCCGGCTGGGGCTGACCAAGAGCCGGGCGGTCACCACTACTATCGGGGGGACCCTCTTCACCGACACCGCCGCCCTCCTGGTCCTGGCGGTGATCGCCGCCCGCCACCAGGGCGAGGCCGGGCCGGTCTTCTGGCTGCGGCTCTTCGCCGGGATGGCCCTCTACCTGACGGCGGTGATCCTGATCCTCCCCCGGCTGGGGAAATGGTTCTTCCGGCGGGCATCCGGCGACGGCGCCGCGGTGTTTATGGGGGTCCTGGCCGCGGTCTTCACCTGCGCCTACCTGGCCCACCTGGCCGGGCTGGAGCCGATCATCGGGGCCTTCCTGGCCGGGCTGATCCTCAACAGCCTGATCCCGGAGCGGAGCGCCCTGATGAACCGGATCCAGTTCGTCGGCAACTCCCTCTTCATCCCCATCTTCCTGATCTCGGTCGGGATGCTGGTCAACGTCGGGATGCTGGCCGCCGGGACCGAGACCTGGAAGATCGGCCTGGCGATGGTGGCGGCCGGGCTGGTCACCAAGTGGCTGGCCGCCCGGGGGACGGAGAAGTGGTTCTCCTACACCACCGAAGAGGGGATGCTGATCTACGGGCTCTCGGTCAACCAGGCGGCGGCCACCCTGGCGGCGGTCCTGGTCGGCTTCAAGATCGGGATCTTCACCGAGCCGGTCCTGACCGGGACGATCCTGATGATCCTGGTCACCTCCCTGTCCGGCTCCTGGGTCACCGACCGCTACGCCCGGAAGGTGGCCCTGAGGGAGGACGAGAAGGCCTACGAACCGGCCACCGCCCCCCACCGGATCCTGATCCCCCTGGCCAACCCCCAGACCGCGGAGGAACTGATCGACCTCGCCCTCCTGCTTAGGCGGAAGGACTCCCGGGAGCCGCTCTATCCCCTGACGGTGGCCCGCGCGGGGGTCAACGTCGAGGAGCGGATCGCCTCGGGCGAGAAGCTCCTCGGCTACGCCGTGGTCCGGGCGGTGGCGGCCTCGGTCCCGGTCTCCCCGGTCACCCGGTCGGCGCTGGACATCCAGGACGGCATCCTCCAGGCCCTGGTCGACTTGAGGATCTCGACCGTGATCGCCGGCTGGAACGCCCGGATCTCCTCCCACCAGCGGACCTTCGGCCGGGTCCTCGACCCGGTGATCGAGGGGTCGAGGCAGATGGTGATCGTCAGCGGCTGCCGGCACCCGGTCAACACGATGAAGAGGCTGGTGATCGCCCTCCCGCCCCTCTCCGAGCGCCAGCCGGGCCTGGAGACGGCGCTGCGGGCGGTCAAGAACCTGGCCGGGCAGGTGGGAGCTTCGCTGCTGGCGGTCTCCACGACCCGGACGCTGGACCGGGCCTCGGAGATGCTGGAGCGAAGCCAGCCCCAGATCCTTCTTTCCCGGCAGGTTCTGGAGAGGTGGGACGAGCTCCTCCCCTGGCTCAAGGACACGGTGACCGCCGACGACCTGCTGATCCTGGTCAGCGTCCGCAAGGGGCGGCTGGCCTGGCAGCCGGTCCTCAACCGGCTCCCCCGCCTGCTCAGCCAGGAACTGCCCGGGATCAACTTCGCCGTGGTCTATCCCCCGGAGATGTGGTGGGGGGAGGAGGTGAAAACGGAGCCGGAAGCCGAAGACGATTTCTGTTCGCTCTACCTTCCCGCCGGACATATCCGGGCCGACCTCGCCGGGTCGGGGTTGGCGGCGTCGCTGGAGCTGATTCTTGACCCCGCCTTCTCCGGGAGCCCGGGGACGGCGCGGCGGCTGGCCGGGCTCCTGGTCGCGGTCGGCAACTCCGAACCGGTCGAGCTGGTCCCGGGGGCGGTCCTCCTCCACGCCCACGTCCCCGAGGTGGAGGCCTCCACGGTATTCCTCGGCCTGAACCGGGAAGGCTGGGAGATGCCCCACACCACCGCCCCGGCCCGGGCGCTCTTCCTCCTCCTCAGCCCCCGGGACGGCCCCCCGGAAGCCCACCTCAAGGTCCTCTCCGAGCTGGCCCGGCTCCTCCGCCGCCCTCGGATCGTGGACGACCTGACCGAGGCCGAGACCGCCCCGGAGGTTCTGGCCGCCCTCCGGCGGGAGTGCCCCCCCGGAGAAGAAACGCCCCGGCCGGATAGGCGATGATGACCGGGGCGATCAGATTTCACGGTTCGGTGAAGGAAAGATGAGTTACATAACGGAATCCAATATCCTGGTCTTCCTGATCCAGATCGCGGTTCTCCTGGGCCTGGCCCGGGGCCTGGGCGAGCTTTTCCGGAGGAAGAACCAGCCGACCATCACGGCGGAGATCCTGGTCGGGGTCGTCCTCGGGGTGACGGTCCTGGGCCGCCTCTTTCCCCAGCTGCACGGCCTGCTCTTCCCGGTCGAGGCGACCCAGCAGAATATGCTCGATACCTTCGCCTGGATCGGGATCCTCTTCTTTATGCTCGACGCCGGCCTCGACACCAACCTGGCGACCGCCTGGCGCCAGCGGGGCCCGGCGCTGATCCTCTCGGTCTCCGACCTGATCATCCCGATGGCCCTGGCCTTCGTCCTGGTCTTCTTTCTCCCCGGGCGCTACATCGGGGAAGACGGCTCCGTACTGGCCTTCGCCCTCTTCGTCGGGACGATTATGACCATCAGCGCTCTCCCGGTGACGGCCAAGATCATCCAGGAACTCAACGTCTACCGGACCGATCTCGGCCTCCTGATAATGTCGGCCCTGACCATCAACGACGTCGCCGGCTGGGTGGTCTTCGCCCTGATCCTCGGGTTCTTCACCGAGGCCGCCTTCACGGTGGGCAGCGTGATCTTCGTCCTGGCGGCCACCGCCCTCTTCGCCGGGGTCGGACTCTGGCTCGGCCCGCGGGCCTTCGATTGGGTCCTCGGCCGGATGAGGAAACTCAACGTCCCCGAGCCGGCCGGCTCCCTGACCCTGGTCTGCGTGACCGGCCTGATCGGCGGGGCGGTCACCACCGGGATCGGGATCCACGCCCTCTTCGGCTTCTTTATCGGCGGGATCGTCGCCGGGGAGTCGGACCTGATCCCCGAGCGGACCCGCCGGATCTTCTCCGAGATGGTCCACGCCGTCCTGGTCCCGGTCTTCTTCGCCTCGATCGCCCTCCGGCTGGATTTCGTCGGGGACTTCGACTTTCTCCTGGTCTTCTTCATCTTTTTCGTCGGGGTGTTCGGGCGGTATATCGGCGCCTATATCGGGGCCCGGCTGATCCGTCAGCTCCACGTCCACGGGAAGTTCATCGCCCTGGCCCACATCCCCGGCGGCCAGATGCAGATCGTGATCGGGCTGCTCGCCCTCCAGTACGGGGTGATCACCGACCCGGTCTACGTGGCGATCGTCTTCGGGGCGGTGCTCTCCTCGATGATCGCCGGGCCGGGGATGGGCCGGATCCTCAAGGAAGTCGAGGCCTGCGACTGGCTCTCCTATATGCCGGTGGAGGGCGTGGCCACCGAGCTGGCCGCCGGGGACCGGGACGAGGCGATCCGGGAACTCTGCGGCCGGGCGGAGCGGTCGATCAAGAAGATCCCGGTCGAGGAACTCGCCGCCGCGGTCCTCGAGCGGGAGAGCCAGAACACCACCGCCATCAACAACGGGGCGGCCGTTCCCCACGCCCGCCTGGCCGGGCTGAAGCGGCCGGTGGTCCTGCTGGGCCGATCCGTTCCCGGCCTGGAGTGGAACGCGCCGGACGGGGAGGACGTCCACCTGGTCTTCCTGGTCTTCACTCCGCGGGACGACCCCGAATCCCAGCTGCAGATCCTGCGGGGGATAGCGATGGCTCTCGCCTATGAGGATACCGGGCGACGGCTGATCTCGGAGAGCCTCACCGCCGACGGGATGCTGGCGATACTCCGCAGGGTGGTCAACGAAACCCCCCCCTGCCGAATCCAACCCCGGGGTAAGAGAAAAGGGAACCCCGGAGCCGCCGGGATAGGGGGGAAAGGCCCGGAAACGGATGAAAACCCCGAAAAATAACGCGGTCAACGCTTCCCCCGGGGAAGAGAACGGCCGGCTGAAGTTCGGGACCTTCGCCGGGGTCTTCACCCCTTCGATCCTGACCATTCTCGGGGTGATAATGTACCTCCGGCTGGGCTGGGTGGTGGGGAACGTCGGGCTTTACGGGACGCTGGTGATCGTCGCCATCTCCAGCGCGATCACCTTCCTGACCGCGCTCTCGGTCTCGGCGATCGCCACCGACCAGAAAGTCAGGACCGGCGGGGCCTACTATATGATCAGCCGCTCCCTGGGGCTCGAAGGCGGAGGGGCGATCGGGATCCCGCTCTACATCGCCCAGGCCTTCTCGGTCCCCCTCTACACGATCGGGTTCGCCGAGAGCGTGGCCCTGGCCTTCCCCGGGGTCAGCCAGCGGGCGGTGGGACTGGCGGTCACCGTCCTGGTGGCGGCGCTCGCCCTGAAGTCGGCCCGGATCGCCATCAAGGCCCAGTACTTCATTATGGCGGCGATCGCGGCTTCCTTTCTCTCCCTGCTCCTGGGGTCGGGGTCGGCACCGGATACCGCGGCGGCCGCGGTCAGCACGCCCGGCCCGGCCGGTTTCTGGAGGGTCTTCGCCGTCTTCTTCCCGGCGGTGACCGGGATAATGGCGGGTATCAATATGTCGGGCGACCTGAAGAGCCCGGCCCGGTCGATTCCTCTGGGAACTCTCGCCGCGGTCGGGACCGGATTCCTGATCTATATGTCCCTGCCGGTTCTTCTGTATTTCCGGGCCGAGACTTCCGACCTGATCGCCGACCCCCTGATTATGTACCGGCTCTCCCGCTGGGGCGGGCTGATCCTGGCCGGGATCTGGGGGGCGACCCTCTCCAGCGCCATCGGGTCGATCCTCGGGGCCCCCCGGGTCCTCCAGGCCCTGGCCCGGGACGGGGTCCTCCCCCGGCCGCTGCGCTGGCTGGGCCGGGGCAGCGGTCCGGCGGACGAACCGCGGCTGGGCACCGCCCTGACCCTGCTGATCGCCCTCTTCTGGGTTTACACCGGCGACCTCAACACCATCGCCCCGATCCTGACAATGTTCTTCCTCACCACCTACCTCGTCCTGAACCTGGCCGCCGGGATGGAGGGTTTCCTCCGCAACCCCTCGTTCCGGCCGGCCTTCCGGGTCCACTGGGGCTTCTCCCTGCTCGGGGCCGGGGGCTGTATCGCGGCGATGTTCCTGATCAATCCGCTGGCCTCGGCGGTTGCGGCGGTGCTGGTGATCGCGATCTTCTTCTGGCTCAAGGAAAGAAACCTGATGAGCAACTGGGGGGATGTCCGCGGGGGTATGTGGATGATGCTCCTGCGGGCGTCCTTAATGCAGCTCAGCCGGGTCGAGGATTCCCGGAACTGGCGGCCGAACATCCTGGTCCTGGCCGGGTCCCCGATGAAGCGGTGGCACCTGATCGAGCTGGCCGATATGCTGACCAACAACCGGGGGCTCTTCACCGTGGCCACGGTCCTGCCCCGGACCGCCCGGGACGCCGAGCAGAAGGCCAGGATGGAAGCGACCCTGAAGGAGTTTTTCGAGAAGAAGGGGATCCCGGCCCTGGTCCGGCTGATCTCGGCGACCGACCCCTTCGCCGGCGCCCGCAAGCTGGTCGAATCCTACGGACTCGGGCCGGTGGTCCCCAACACGGTTTTACTGGGGGACACGGAAACCGAAAACCCGCGGCTGCGGCTGAAGTATTTCAAGCTGGTGCAGGAAATCTACCGCGGCAACCGCAACGTCCTGATCCTGAAGCAGAACCGGGATACCCCCCTCGGCCGCCGCCCCCTCCGGGGCGGGGCGAAAAAGATCGATGTCTGGTGGGGCGGACTGAAGGGCAACGGCGGGCTGATGCTCCTGCTGGCCGATTCGCTCCGCCTCGACCCCCACTGGCGCGGGGCCCGGCTGCGGCTGAAGCTGGTGGTGGCCGACCGGAAGGCCGCCGCCGCCGCCCGGGGCAATATGGAGGGGCTGCTGGAGAAGCTGCAGATCCGGGCCGAGTCCCTGGTCATCGAAGGCCGGGGCGGGGACTTCGGCCAAATCTTCCGGGAATCCTCCCGGGACGCCGACATCGTCTTCCACGGGATGGCCGAGCCCGAAGAGGAGTTTCTCGAATATTACCAGGAGATCACCGAACGGGTCCGGGGGATGCCGACCACGGTCCTGGTTCTGGCCGGCCGCCGGCAGACTTTCTCCGGGGTGCTGGAGAAGGAAGAATAAGCGTGTGGGGGTAGCCGCACGGCTTACCGGTCGCCGTTTTTCGCCGGCCTCTTTTCGACCCGCCGCAACAGCAGTCGCCGAAGATCGTCTCCGTCGGCGGCCCTTTCCCATTGTTCGCTGAAGTCCTCTTCCCGGACGATCCCGGCGATCCCGGCCAGGGAGCGGAGGTGGAAGTGCCACTGGTCGGTGGAGCCGGCCAGGACGAAGACCGCCCGGACGTCGGGGGTCTCCTCGGAGAAACGGACCCCGCCCCGGACCCGGACCGCCATCATCGCGAAGATCCCCTCGCCCGCCACCTGGATGTGGGGGATGGCCACCCCGGGGGCGAGGGCGGTGGTCGCCTCCGCCTCCCGTTCCAGGAGCTTCTCCACGATCTCTCCCGGCACCGCCCCGGTCAGTTCTCCCAGCTCGGGGGCGATCCGGGCGAAGAGTCCCCGGGCGGTCAGGGACCCCTCCAGGTCGTAAATCGGGCAGACCCCGAGAAAAAGCTGGAAGCGGTCCTTCTCCTCCCGGTCGCCGACCCGGATCCGGTCCCAGAGTTCGGACTCGATCGTCCGGCCGATCAGTCCCTCGGCGGTCACCCGCTCCACCCGGATCCCGGAACTGTGGGCCCCCCGGGCGATGGCGTGGGCGGCGGTGGGGGCGGTGAGGAGGACGAAGACCATCACCAGCAGCGTCCGGGCGATCGTCGGCCCGCTCCCGGCATAAACCGCGATCCCGATCAGGATCAGGCAGGTGCCCATCGTCACCGCCTTGGTCGAGGACTGGAGCCGGGTGTAGAGGTCGGGGAGGCGGACCAGCCCGAGGCAGGCGAAGAGGTTGTAGATTATCCCGGCCCCGGCCAGGGCCAGGCCGAGGTACTCATTCATCGAACTCTTTACCCTCCAGTTTCTTGGCCAGGGCCAGGCTGCCGATGAAGCTGAGCAGGGCCCAGGCCAGGGCCACGGCCAGGTAGAAGTCCTCCCCGGTCCGGACGGTGAGCAGGGCGCAGAACCCGACCAGGATCAGCCCGAGGATGTCGATCGCCACCGTCCGGTCGGGGGCGGTGGGGCCCCTGGCCAGTCGGTAGAGGCAGAGAAAACCGCCCAGGATCAGGACGGCCAGGGAGATCAGGATGAAGATTTCCATCGGGGTCTCCTATTCGAAGATCTTTTTCAGGTAGCGCTCGAAGCGGCCGGCGATGATCCGCCCGGCCGCCTCCTCGTCGACGGTCTTCACCGTGATCCAGTGGACGTAGAGCTCCCCGGCCTCGGTCGCCTCCACGGTCATAGTGCCCGGGGTCAGGGTGATGCAGTTGGCCAGGAGGGCCAGGGCCGTCCGCCCCCGGAGCCGGGAGCGGATCTTGACGATCCCGGGCTTGACCGGGAGCCCGGGGTGGAGGACCAGGTAGACCACCTGGAGGCTGGCCTGGAAGCAGGACCAGGCGAAGACCGGGACGAAGATCAGGGCCCAGAACCAGCGGGCCGGCTGGAGGAACTTCACCGAGCGGCCGGGGAACTCCGCCCCGAAGAGGGCGGCGGTCAGGGCGGCGGCCGCCGCCCCGGCCAGGAGGGCCGGCCAGTCCCAGCCGGGGGGGGGATACCGGCGGATCCCGGCCAGCAGCGCCCAGGCGAGGAGGGCGAGAAGAAACAGGATCAGCCGGTTCTTCACGGCCTTTCCTCCTCCCCGGGTTCCAGATAAGCCGCGTAAGCTTCCCGGTCGAGGACGGCCGCCCGGGCCGGTCCCAACAGCCGTCCCCGGAGCCCGGGGAGGGGGGCCAGGCTCAAGCCGAGGACCAGCGTGGTCAAAAGGATCAGTCCGGCGGCCATCGCCGGCGGCGTCCGCCCGGCGGGGCCGGCCGGGGGGGGGGGGAACTCATCTCTCCGCCGGTAGAAGGAGACCGGGGCGAGGACCGCCGTCACCGCCGCCGCCGCCGCCAGGAGGGGGAAACCACCGAGCCAGAGGGCGGCGACGATCATCAGCTTGCTGGAGAAGCCCCCCAGGGGGGGTATCCCGGCGATCGAGCCGGCCCCGGCCATTCCGGCCAGTCGGGACCAGCGGCTCGGTTTTCCGGGAGGGGCGGCGGCCCCCCCGGCCAGGAAGAGGAGGGCGGCGGCCCCGCCGTAGTTGAGGAGGTGGAAGACCGCCCCGGCCGCGGCCAGCCCCGCCGCCCGCTCCTCTCCCCGGACGGCCAGGACCATCGCCGCCCCCAGCCCGGTCAGGACGTATCCCACCTGGGAGATTCCCTGGTAGGAGAGGAAGGCCCGCGGGTCCTTCCGCCGGGGAGCGGTCAGGGCGCCGAAGAGCATTGAGAGCAGCCCGGGGAAGAGGAGCATCCAGCCGAGGGCCTCGGCGTGACCGAAGACCGTGAAGAGGGTCCGGGCCAGGGCGTAAACCCCGGCCGCCGGGATCAGGGCCCCGGCCAGGAAGGCCGCCACCGGGGCCGGGGCGGCGGCCAGGGCGTCCGGCTGCCAGACGTGGAGGGGGGCGGCGGCCGACTTGTAGCCGAATCCGATCACCATCAACAGGGCGGCGAAGAGGATCTCCGGACCGGGGACCGATGTCCCGGCGGCCGGGACCGACCCGGCCAGGTGGGCGACGTTGACCGTTCCGTGGAGGGCGTAGAGGACGGCCACCCCGAGGAGGGTGAAGTTGGCGGCGCCCGCCCCCAGCAGCCCGTACCGGATGGCGGCGGCCAGCGCCCTCCCCCGTCCGGAGAAGCCGACCAGGATGTAGGAGGAGATCACGGCGATCTCGACGAAGACGAAGCGGTTGAAGATGTCCCCGCTGAGGATCGTCCCGTTGATCCCGGCGGTCATCAGCATCAGCAGCGCCCAGTAGCGGTTGCGGCCGGCGTAGGTGTCGAGGTAGGCCGAGGAGAAGAGGACGGCGGCCAGGCCGACCGCGGCCGCCAGGAGCAGAACCGGAGCGCTCAGGCCGTCGAGGGCGAGGTTGATCCCCATCGGCATCCGCCAGCCCCCGATCTCGTAGATCCCGAACCGCCCGGAGAGGATTACGGCCAGGACCAGCAGAACCCCGGAGATCAGCCCGGCCAGGAGGTCGCCCGCCCGCCGGGGCCGGCGGGGAAAGAGGGGGAGGACGAAGGCGGCCCCCAGGGGCAGGGCGACCATCAGGGGAAGGAGCGCGGTCACCGGTCCTCCTCCCGGGCGGCTTTGCGGATCTCGGACAGGTCGTAGGTCCCGTAGATGTGGTAGAGCCGCAGCGAGATCCCCACCAGCAGGGCCAGGAGGCTGAGGCCGATCACGATCGAGGTCAGGACCATCGCCTGGGGGAAAGGGTCGACCGCCCGGGCGGCGAACTCCTCGGCCCGGTGGTGCTGTTCGGTCATAATCGGGGCGATCCCCTCTCTCCGGTAGCCGGCCAGGACCAGGAAGAGGTTGACCGCCGCCTCGATCACCGCCACCGAGATGATCAGCTTGACCAGGTTCCTCCGGGTGAGGAGTCCGAAGACCCCGACCAGGAAGAGGACGAAGACGAGGAGGTAGACCGGGCTCATTCCTCCTCCATCGTCTTCAGGCCCCGGTCGGGGTCGCCCCCCACCCGGAGCACGCTGAGGAAGAGGACGGCCAAAAAGATCCCCCCCCAGATCTTCAGCCCGATGGCCAGGTTGTTGACCGGGATGGTCCCGGAACTGAGCAGGGAGAAGGGCCGGCCGGGGAAGAGACGCTGGAGGAAGTTGGCCAGGAACGACCCGCCCAGGACGAACCCGAGCAGGCCGACGGCGAGAAAGACCAGCGCCCCGGTGTTGTCGAACCTTCCGGCCCGGGAGAGGGGGAGGCGGCGGCCGGCCTCTTCCTTCCCCCGGGAGATCAGGATCAGGATGAAGGCCGAGGCCAGGATCACCCCCCCCGGGAACCCCCCGCCGGGCGAGAGGTGGCCGTAGAGGATGACCTGGAGGCCGTAGATGAAGATGAAGGGGGCCAGCCAGCGGGAGATCCGCTGGACGATCAGGCTCCGGGTCATCATCTCTCCCCCTCCTCCTCCCGGCCGGCCGGGCAGGAAGTCAGGCATTTCCTGCTGAGCAGGGTCAGGGCGCCGAGGACCGCGGTGAAGATGATCGTCGCCTCCCCCAGGGTGTCGTAGGCCCGGAAGTCGAGGAGGATCGCCGTTACCAGGTTGGCCGACCCGGTCAGTTCCAGCCCCCGCTCCAGGTAGAAGCCGGAGGGGGCGGCGGCGATCCTATCCATCACCGGTTCGCCGAACCGGGGCAGCCGGGGGAGGGCGAAGAGGACGGAGACCAGGACGGCCAGGCAGAAGAGTCCGGCCGCCCGGACCCGGGGGCCGGAGGGGCCTTCCCCGACCCCCCGGCCGCTCAGGTGGAGGGTTGTCCGGATCAGGAGGACCAGGGCGATCACCTCGACCACGATCTGGGTGATGGCCAGGTCGGGGGCCCGGAGGAGGAGAAAGACCGCGCTGGATCCGAAGCCGACCGCCCCGGCGGCGATCACCGCCGAGATCAGCTCCTCGGTATAGAGGGCGATCACCGCCGCGATGATCATAAACAGGAGCAGCGAGAGGAGCAGTACCGTCATCAATTCTGGAAAAAAACTATTTAACGGCGGCGGCCGGTATCCTCCGCGCCCGGGAAATATTCAACCCGGCCGACCGGGAGAAGAATCACCTCCGGAAACGGGAGGCGTCTCCGGAGGGTTACTTCCGGTCGGTGAGGGGGACGGTCAGGACCGGGCAGTTGGCGATCCGGACCACCTTCTCGGCCACCGACCCGGAGACCCAGCGTCGGAAGCCGGTGTGTCCGTGGGCCCCGATCACCACCAGGTCGATCTCCCTTTTCTCCGCCAGGCGGACGATCTCCCCCGGGGCGGGCCCGATCCCGACCTCGAGCTCGGTCTCGATCCCATCCCCGGCGACTTCCCCGACCAGTTCCTCCAGCCGCTCCCGGGCCGCCTTGATCAGCTCCTTCTGGTAGAGGACGGTGTCGAAGCGGATCGATCCGACCAGACCCCCGGGCCCGACCGGCGGCCCAGGGATCGGGGTCACCACGTGCTGGACGATCACCCGACCCCGGCAGAGCCTGGCCATCTCGAAGGTGACTTCCAGCGCCCGCCGGGCCGAGTCGCTGAAATCGGTCGCGCAGAGAAAATTCTTCCAGTTCTTCATCTCCACCTTCTCCTCGATTAACCCTTCCCTCTCTTCCGGCAACTTGATTTCAGTTGATTTATAGATATCGATGCCAATCTCGTACTCGTACTCGTACTCGAAGCGCCTTTCGGCGAGGCCTGGCAGTCCTGAACAGGTTCGGGTACGAGTACGAGTACGAATATGGATCAGGGGTTGGAAGTGGATTTATATCCGCAGCAGTTCCTCTTCCTTCTCCTTGAGGAGATTGTCGATCTCCTCGATGTACCCATCGGTCTTCTCCT
>PWXJ01000107.1 GCA_003561965.1 PVC group bacterium | reverse complement strand
GGCCTTCGGTTTCGTCCTCGCCGCCGATCTTCTCCCGCAGGCGGGTGATCTCCTCCCGGATATCGACCCGGTCCCGTTCCGCCAGGGCCAGCAGTTCCTGGAGCTTGTTCTGGAGCCTCTTCTTTCGCATATGGTATTTTTTTCGGGGTCGACAGGGTTGGATTTTATTATCCCCCGCCTCGCCCCTGCTTTTTGACCGGATAACAGGATCTACGGGATGGCTGTTCCTATATCCTGATTTATCCTGTTATCCCGTCTTAATTAATCCTGTTAATCCCTTCCGGGAAGGGTATGGGTTTTGATCAGGAAAGCCAGGGTGGACCTCAGTCGGCTCCGCTCCACCACCCGGTCGAGGAATCCGCTCTGGAGGAGAAACTCCGATCGCTGAAAATCCTCCGGGAGCTGTTTCTTGATCGTCCCCTCGATGACCCGCGGACCGGCGAAGCCGATCAGGGCCCCGGGCTCGGCCAGGATAACGTCGCCGAGCATCCCGAAGGAGGCGGTCACCCCGCCGGTGGTGGGGTCGGTGAGGACGATGAAGAGGGGCAGCCCGGCCTGCTCGAGCTGCGCGGCGGCGGCGGCGGTCTTGGCCATCTGCATCAGGGAGAAGATCCCCTCCTGCATCCGGGCCCCGCCGGAAGCGGTGAAGATGACCACCGGGAGCTGGAGGCGGACCCCGGCCCGGATGGTCCGGGCGATCTTCTCCCCGACCGCCGAGCCCATCGAGCCGCCCATAAACTGGAAGGCCATCACCGCCAGGGAGATCTCCCAGCCCTCGACCGTCCCGATCCCGGTCACCACCGCTTCGTTGAGCCCGGAGATATTGGTCACCCGGCGGATCTTTTCGCCGTAGCCGGGAAAGTCGAGGGGGTTGAGGCTGGTCAGGTCCCGGTCGGTCTCCCGGAAGCTTCCGGGGTCGACCAGGAACCGGATCCGCTCCCGGGGGTGGAGCCGGAAATGGTGGGAGCATTCGGGGCAGACGAAGAGGTTCTCCTCCAGCTGGCCTTCCTCGATGTGCCGGTGGCAGAAGGGGCACTGGTGGGTCCTCCGGGCCAGGATCCTCTCCTGGATCAGGAAGGGGGCGGCCTTCCGCTTGATCATCACCCTCCTCAGCCGGGCCGGCCAGGAGGCCCTGATCCGCTTCCGGTTCACTTCCCTCCCTCCCGGAGGAGCTCGTCGAAGGTGGAGGTTCCGAAATCTCCCCGGCCGAAGGTCCGCCCGCCGACGATCTCTCTCTGCAGGGCCAGGTTGGTGGGGACCCCCTCGATCGCCAGTTCCCCCAGCGCCCGTTTCATCCGGGCGATGCCTTCGGCCCGGTCCCGGCCGGAGACGACGACCTTGGCCAGGAGGGAGTCGTAGTAGGGCGGGATCCGGACCCCCGGGTAGAGGTGGGTGTCGACCCTGACCCCGAAACCCCCGGGGGCGATGAACTGTTCCACGGTCCCGGGCCCGGCGGCGTTGATCCGGCACTCCAGGGCGTAGCCGCCGGCGGTCCCGTCGTCTCCGCCGACCTCGAGGCGGTCTTCGGCGGCGGCCAGGATCTGCTGGCGGACCAGGTCGACCCCGGTCAGCATCTCGGTCACCGGGTGTTCGACCTGGAGGCGGGCGTTGACCTCCATAAAGAAGCTCCTGCCCCCGGCGACCAGGAACTCCACGGTCCCCGCCCCGGAGTAGCCGATATCCCCCAGGAGAGTTTTGGCCGCCCGGATCATCTCCGCCCGGAGCCGGGGGCTGATCCCGGGGGAGGGGCTCTCCTCGATCAGTTTCTGGTGGTTGAACTGGACGGTACAGTCCCGTTCGCCGAGGGCGTGGACTTCCCCCCCGGACCGGGCGATGATCTGGACCTCGACGTGGCGGGGGTCTTCGAAGTATTTCTCCAGGTAAACCGTCCCGTCGCCGAATGCCGACTCGGCCTCGGAGACGGCCGGGCCGAGCCGGGCCGGGAGTTCTTCCGCCCGGCGGACGATCCGCATCCCCTTGCCCCCGCCCCCGGAGGCCGCCTTCAGGATTACCGGGCAGCCCAGTTCTCCGGCCGAACGGACCGCCCCGTCGGGATCGGCGGGGTCGATCTCCGCCCCGGGGATCCCCGGGATCCCGAGCTTTTCCGCGGTCCGCTTGGCCCGGATCTTGTCCCCGACCAGCTCGATCACCTCCGGGGAGGGCCCGATCCAGAGCATCCCCGCCTCATTGACCCGGCGGGCGAATTCGGGGTTTTCCGCCAGGAAACCGACCCCGGGATGGACGGCGTCGCAGCCGCAGAGGGCGGCGGCGGAGACCAGGCTCTCCATCCGGAGGTAGCTCTCCCGGGCGGCGGCCGGCCCGACGCAGACCGCCCGGTCGGCCAGGCGGACGTGGAGGGAGTCCCGGTCGGCTTCCGAGTAAACCGCCACCGTCCGGATGTCGAGGTCGCGGCAGGTCCGGATGATCCGGACGGCGATCTCGCCCCGGTTAGCGACCAGCAGCGACTTGATCATCACGGCGTACCTTGAACAGCGGGGTCCCGTATTCGACCAGGGAACCGTTTTCGGCCAGGATCTCGATGACTTCGCCGCCGAACTCCGCCTCCAGGGTGTTCATCACCTTCATCGCTTCCAGGATGCAGAGCGGATCTCCCCGGTTGACCCGGGAACCGGTCTCCACGAAGGGGGGAGCGTCGGCGGCCGGGGAACGGTAGAAGACCCCGACCATCGGCGAGACGACCAGTTCGCCCGCCGGCTCCTCTTCGGCGGGGGGATTGCCCGGGACGGTTTCCGGGGAGGGGAGGGGGGTTGGCAGGGGCGCCGGTTGCCCGGACCCCTCCCGGCCGCCCGGGTCTTTCTTCATCGCCGCCTTCCAGCCGTCTTCTTCGACCGACAGCTCGGTCAGCCGGCTGTTCTCGAACCATTCCAGCAGTCGGTAGAGTTCGTTGTTATCCATCTGACACCTTCTTCGTTGTTATTTTCGACAGCATAACAGGATTTTCGGCATAGTGATATACCTGTATCCGGTCATTCCGTCAATCCCCCCCGGGACGAAATGAGTTCTGTCCGGGCCCGCCTCCCCCCAGTTTTTAACAGGATAACAGGATCTACGGGATAGTTTATTCCCTATCCTGATTTATCCCGTTATCCCGTCGAAAAAAATGGCTCAATCCGGATTTCCCAAAAGAATTAGTTCATTATGTGTCGCCCCCTGCGGGGGCTTGAATTGGTTGATTTGTGCGTTATCACCCACGGGCTTCCGTCTGAAGCCGGATCTTCGAGACGCCCGTGGCTAAGAAAGTATCGCCCGCTGCGCGGGCTACACATATGAAAGCTCTGTGGAACCGGGATAAGCAGCCCCCGCAGGGGGCGAAACTTCTTACTAGCCACGGGCGTCAGCCCGTGGTACTGGCTCGGAACCAATAACTTAAAGCCCCCGCAGGGGGCGATACAATTTCCAGCCGGATGATGATAAAAAAAATTCATCGTTGGGGATTACCGAAGGCCCCGGCTATCTCCCCCACCGCCCGGCAGAGGAGGTCGGCCTCTTCGACGGTGTTGAACGGCCCGAAGCTGGCCCGGACCGTCCCTTCCGGGAAGGTCCCGGCCGCCCGG
>PWXJ01000157.1 GCA_003561965.1 PVC group bacterium | reverse complement strand
GGACCCGGTGGGTGACCGGGAGGTCCCGGGCCGCCCGCGCGATGTTGATCACCGTCCCGACGTTGTTCACCACCACCCCGACATCCATCGGGATCCCGCCTTCCGGTACCTGGAGCCCGGTGACGTCATAGACCAGGATCTGCTCGTCCCCGGCCGGGTAGTAGCTCCCGAGGAGGGCCAGTTCGACCCGGGAACCGCGGCGGGCGATCTCCGCCCGGAGGGTGTCGATCGCCTCCCGGTACTTCTCCTTCAGGGCGATCACGGCCCTTTCCGCCCCGACCGACTCGGCCAGCAGCTCCATCCCCTCGACCAGCTCCGAGGCATAAACGATCATCAGTTGCTGGTCAACCCGGAGGAGCGGCTCGCACTCGGCGCCGTTGGAGATCACCCACTTCGCCCGGGCGGCGGCCTTGATATGAGCGGGGAAGCCGGCCCCGCCGGCGCCGACCACCCCGGCGGCGCGAATCTTTTCGGCTAAAGAGCTCACGATATTTAACGTTCCGATCCCCGGGCTGACGCCCGGAGGAAATAAAGTATCGCCCCCTGCGGGGGCTCAATCGTACTCGTACTCGACCACGACCTACGCGTCCCGGAGGAGGCTGAGGGCCTCGGCCCGGGTCCGCACGTCCCGGCGGAAGTTTCCCCGGACCGCTTCGGTCTTGACCAGGGTCCCCGGCTTCTTCACCCCCCGCATATCCATACAGAGATGCCGGGCCTCGATCTGGACCAGGACCCCCCGCGGCGAGAGCTTCTCCATCAACAGGTCGGCGATCTCGGTGGTCATCCGCTCCTGGACCTGGAGCCTCCGGCTGAAGAGTTCCACCACCCGGACCAGGGTGCCCAGCCCGGTGATCATCGAGTCTTTCGGGATATAGGCGAGGTGGGCCCGGCCGAAGAACGGCAGCAGGTGGTGCTCGCAGATCGAGTAGAAGGGGATGTCCTTGACCAGGACGATCTCGTCGAAACCCGGGCAGGGAAAGACCTCGATCTCTTTGCCGATATCCCGGCCCTGGCCCTCTAAAATCTCGGCCATCATCCCGGCGACCCGTTCCGGGGTCTTGAGGATGCCGGGCCGTTGGGGGTCCTCTCCCAGCGCTTCCAGCAGGTCGCGGACGGCTGTTTCTATCCTATCTCGGTTCATAAGGTTGAGTCGCCGCCGTCACACCCGGAAAATTATTTTCCGGGGGCAGACCTCGATACACTTACCACAGTTGACGCATTTCTCATAATCAATTTCGGCCAGGTTGTCCTCCAGGGAGATCGCCTCCACCGGGCACTCCTTGACGCATTTCCCGCAGGCGATGCACCCGACCTCGCAGACCTGGATCACGGACTTGCCCCGGGCCCGGGAGGAACAGGTGATATCCACCTCCGATTTCGAGGCGACGATCCGGATCAGGTCCCGGGGGCAGTGGCGGACGCAGAGCCCGCAGGATCGGCAGAGGTCGGGGTCGATCACCGGGTTGCCCCGCTCGTCGATCCCGACGGCGGAAAAGGGGCAGACCTCCCGGCAGGTGTAGTAACGGAGACAGCCGTAATCGCAGGCGGTGACCCCGCCCCCGATCTGGTTGGCGGCGGCGCAGGTTTTAATCCCCTCGTAGAGATAGCGCCGGGCGGCGTCGTAACCGCCCCGGCAGAAGATCCGGGCAATCGTCTTCTCCTCCTCCTCCAGAAGTTTTCCGACCAGTTCGGCGATCTCCCGGTGGGCTTCCGGGGGGGCGACCGGGCAGACCGTGGGCTCGGCTTCTCCGTCGAGCAGGGCCCGGGCGCAGTCGGCGCAGCCCCCGTAGCCGCAGGCCCCGCAGTTGAGGCTGGGCAACAGTTCCTCGATCTTCTCCAGCCGGGGGTCGAGGTGGACCGAGAAGATCCGGGAGCCGATCGCCAGGCCGGCCCCGAAGACCAGGCCCAGCAGCCCGATGGTGAGTATCGCCGCCAGTATCGCAGTCATAACAAGTTTGTAGTTCTGTAAGTTAAAAGCAACCGAAACAGCCCGGCCTTTCCCCGGCCTGAATAATGCTTGAACTCATTCACCCGCGGCGCGAGGCCGCGGGGGTCTTTCTAAATCAGGCCGGTAAAGCCGAGAAAGGCCATCGACATCAGGGCGGCGACCAGGAAGGCGATCGGGGCCCCCTTCAGGGCCTCCGGGATATCGGCCAGGTCCAGCCGCTCCCGGATCGAGGCCATCAGGACCAGGGCCAGGGTGAAGCCCGCCCCCGCCCCGAAGCCCTGGACCAGGGACTTGAGAAAACTCCCCGCCAGCGGCTCCCCGGCCCGGAAGAAGATATCGACATTCAATACCGTCACCCCGAGGACCGCGCAGTTGGTGGTGATCAGGGGAAGGTAGATCCCCAGCGCCCGGTAGAGGGGAGGACTGGTCTTGGTGATGATCATCTCCACCAGCTGAACCAGGGCGGCGATGACCAGGATGAAGGCGATCGTCCGCAGGTAGGTAAAATCGAAGGCGGAAGGATCGACCCCGTCCCCCCAGAGGACAAACCAGAGGTTATGGCCGGTGGGGGCGAGGAGGTAATAATAGATGACCCAGGTCACTGTCGAGGCCATCGTCATCACGAAGATCACCGCCAGCCCCATCCCGAGGGCCGACTTCAAGTCCCGGGAGACCCCGATGTAGGGGCAGAGCCCGAGGAACCGGGCCAGGACGAAGTTGTTGACCAGGACCACCCCGATGAAAATTATGAAGAGTTCGGCGATCATTTGATTTTTCTCAGGCCGGGTCTTCTTTCTCCTTCCGGGCCCGGAGGAGGGCGAAAAACCCGAGCAGGATTCCGATGGTCAGAAACGCCCCGGGGGGAAGGATCATAATCAGCGCCGGGGAAAACCCCGGGATCAGTTCCAGCCCGAGCAGGGCGTTGGAGCCGGCGATCTCCCGGATCGCCCCGAGAACCGTCAGGGCGAAGGTGAACCCGACCCCCATCCCCAGGCCGTCAACCACCGAGACCACGGGGTCGTTGCGGGAGGCGAAGGCCTCCGCCCGGCCGAGGATGATGCAGTTGACCACGATCAGGGGGACGAAAAGCCCCAGCGATTCGTTGAGGTCGGGGAGGTAGGCCTTGAGAAACAGCTCGACCAGGGTGACGAAGGTGGCGATGACCACGATGAAACAGGGGATCCGGACCTTGTTCGGGATCAGGTTCCGGACCAGGGAGACGATCAGGTTGGAGAAGACCAGGACAAAGGTCGCCGCCGCCCCCATCCCCAGGGCGTTGGAGACCGAGGTGGTGACCGCCAGCAGCGGGCAGAGTCCGAGGAGGAGGACGAAGACCGGGTTCCGCCGGAATATCCCTTTTGTAAACTCCCTGATCATATTATTTCACCGCAAAGCCGCAAAGAACGCAAAGAAACGCAAAGAAAGATTTAGAGTTTTTATTCCAGGCATTTTATCCCTTCATTAAGTAACGGTAAGTTGAAGGTCACAAGTATTCCAAGATTCAGAGAATTCACCGCAAAGTCGCAAAGAACGCAAAGAAACGCTAAGAAAGATTTAGAGATTTAGTGCCAGACGTCTTATGCCTTCCTTTAACATCGGGACATTGAAGTTTAAGAGGATTCCCAATT
>PWXJ01000059.1 GCA_003561965.1 PVC group bacterium | reverse complement strand
TTCGGCGGTCTCCAGCCTCCCCAGCCGGGTACAGAGGCGAGTCGAATCCCGGTCCGGAGGCGGTTCCGGGACCGGCTCCCGGCGGACGAAGAGGCTTCCCATCGGTTCCGACTCGTCGTGGACGATGTACCCCTCGGCGATTCTTTCGACGAAAGGGGAGTATCCCGGCGTATCCTCGAGGAAGTAGAACCGGAGTTTCACCGGGCGGGGGGTGTACTGCGGCCACCAGAGCCGGAAGCTCAGCAGCCGCTCGAGGCGGGCATCCTTGCCGGCGACCGGCGTCAGGAATATCCACATCCGGAGGAAATCCAGGAACCGGTCGGGGTCGTCCGCCAGGTCCGCCCGCAGGAACTTCGCTTTTGCCGAATCTCTTGGAGTTACCATTTCAGCCTCATCACTTCGCCCCAGGGGGCTTTGAAGTTGAACCCGAGCCAGGTGACGGCCCAGAGTACCGGGTAGCCCGGTTCCCGTTTCGGGAAGTCGTCGCAGGCGCCGTCGGTCAGGTAGACGGCGCAGTTCGGATCGAGCCCTTCCCGCTCCGCCCAGGCGAAGGCCGGGCGGTAGTCGGTCCCGCCGCCGCCCTTCGGGCGCAGTTCCGCCGGGACCTCGCCGGGGTAGAAACGCTCGACCCCGGCCACTTCGCAGTCGGCGTAGACCACGGTCACCTCGACCTGGTAAGCGGAGGCGATGCCGCAGATCTCCTCGAGGAAGAGCCGCAGCTCCCCGGGACCGACCGAGCCGGAGGTGTCGATGAAGACCGCGATCCGCCCGCCCTGCTCCCGGAGGTGGGAAGGGAGGTAGACGCCGGCGGCCATATACCTCGGGTTGGGGGCCTTCCAGGTGTAGTCCGGGCCGAGCGTCTCGGAGAGGAAGACCGAGAGGACCTCTCTCCAGTTCACGGACCCGGTGGAGAGTTCGGAGAAGACGGATTCCAGGCCGGCCGGGACATTCCCGGCCGCCCGGGCGGTCTGGAGCGCCCGGTCCATTGCCAGCTTCCAGTTCCTTTCGGCCCGGGCGGTCTCCGGCCCGGGGTGGTCCCGGACCGCGCCGCAGCCTCCGGGATCTCCGGAGAGCCCCTCCAGCCGCCGGTATTGCCGTTGTTTCTTCAGGAGTTCGTAAACTTCCTCGGTGTCCTTGTTCCGGCAGGCGGGGTCGATCCACATATCCCGCGGGAGCTGGAACTTCTGGCTCTTGAGGATCAGGTTGATGACGCAATCCCCGGCGAGGTTCCAGAGGTTCCGCTCCCGGTCGCCGCGGCGGAGGTGGTGGCGGAGGGCGAAGTGCATCGCGTCGTGGGCGAGGAAGGCCTCCGTCTCGTCCAGGGTCAGGGTGTCGATCCAGTCCGGGTTGTAGACGATCTCGACGCCGTCGGTGTAGCCGGTCCGGCAGCCGCGGCCGGGCCGGAGGGCCAGGCGGAGGACGATGGCGGCGAAGAAGGGGTGGTTGAGGATCAGGAAGGAACAGGCCGCCGCGATCTTTTCGGAAGCGTCCATCACGCCACCCCCTGGAGCTGCCCGGAGCGTTCGTTCGACCACCTGACGACGGCCTCGGTCTCCCCCAGGCTCCGGTCGCGCCGGAGGAACTCCTTGACCGTCAGCGTCGAGTACTCGGCCGGGAGGCGGCCGAGGTAGGTCATCAGGGCCCCGACCGTCTCCTCCCCCACCTCCTGGGCCAGCGCCGCGCAGAGCGAGCAGATGACCGAGGGGTCCCCGGGGACGGGGGCGTTCTCCGGGTCGGCGAAGACCGACTCCGTGGTGGGGATCTCCGCCTCCAGCTTCCTAAACGCCTCGAACTCGATCGCGAACCCCTCCCCGCAGGCGCCGGCGATCAGCTCCTCGATCGCCTCCTCGGGGTACCCGGCCTGGAGGATCCGGCCGGCGAAGGCGACCGTCCGGGGGCAGGGGCTGTTCTCCAGGGCCGCGGTCGGCTGGAAGTCGTGGAGGAGGGCGGGCCGGGCCCGGACAAAGGCGATCAGCGACCGGGGCAGGCCGCTGCCGGCCGCCCAGGCGGCCCAGTCCCCGAGGTCGACCTCGAGGTGGACCAGGCTGACGAACCGCGACTTGACCGGCTCGATGATCGCCTGGACGCCGGCCCGGTCCTCCCGGCGGTTGGTGGCGGCGACGAAGGTGACCAGGTCGCTCACCCGGTGGCCGTTGATCTTCCGGGAGAGGAGCAGCTGCATCGCCGCCGCCTGGACGGAGGCCGGGGCCTGGCCGAGGTCGTCGAGGAAGGCCACCGTCGGCTCGGAGGCAGAGGTGAGGAGCTTGAGCTCCCCGAAGGGGAGGAACTCGGCCTCGCCGTCGCGGGCGAAGGGGAGGCCCTTGAAGTCGGTGGGGTCGCTGACCACCGGGTGGAAGACCAGGAGCTTCGCCCCGGCCCGGTCGCAGCACTGGGCGACGATGTCGGACTTCCCGATCCCGGGGGGGCCGACGATCAGCAGGGGGTGGCGGTTCTCGATGGCGACCGCGAGGACTTTTTCCAGTTCGGACGGTTTCATAGCTTTTCTCTCCTTTTTTGACCGGCGGGATCGGTCTCCCGCCGGCGTCGGTTAATCCTTCCGGCCGGGGAGGGACCAGGCCGGGCGGACCGGGACCAGTTCCGGACGGCAGACGTGGATCCCGGTCACCAGCCCGCCCCGGACGTCGAAGATGACGGTCGCTTTCGGCGGGTCGTCGGGGGGCTGGGAGACCGCCGCGCAGTAACCCGCGGCCGAGACGGCGAGTTCGGCCCGGACCCGGATGGAGTTCAGCCCGGTGGCGATCGCCTCCAGCTTCCGGCGGAGGTGGCCGGTCACCGCCTCCTTGCCCTTGAGGTCCTCGAGGACCCACATCGAGGTGTAGACCACGTCCAAGGCCAGGAGGCGGAAGAACCGGGACAGGTCGAGGGTGTTCAACCCCCGGACGTAGGCCTCGACGGCCTTCCGGATCTCCCGGCACTCCTCGCTCCCCGGCGCCGGACCGTGGAGCCAGAGGGAGACCCGGTCGAGGGTCGTGGCGATCCAGCGCTTCCGGGGAGCGGCGCCTTCGGCCTTGACGTTTTCCCCCGGCGGGGGCTCCGGGGGCGGGTCGCCCGGGTAGAGGCGGGCGGGGGCGGCGGCCGGCGGGACCGCCTCGCAGAGGAGGTAGAGCTGCTGGACGATGTTCAGCGGGGTCAGCGGGACTTCCGCCGACTTCGGGCACCCCTTCCAGAGCTCGGAGACCCGGTCGAGCGCGTCCTGACCGCTGCTCATCTGGCGGGCCAGCCAGCAGCCGGCGATCAGGCCGGTCCTCCCGGCGCCGCCCCGGCAGTGGAGGTAGAGGACCCCGCCGCGGCCGAGCTCGGCGTCGATGGCGTCGAGCACCTGGTTCAGAGCCTCCCGGGAGGCGGGCGCCGAGCCGTCGGGGATGGGGAAGGAGAGGCGCCGGATTTCGCCGAGGGGAGGCCGGTCTAGCAGGGGGCCGTAGGGGACCAGGCCCTCCCGGGGCTCGGTCAGGTCGATGAAGGTCGTCACCCCGGCGGCGGCCAGGGCCGCCAGCTTGCCCAGGGCTTCGCCCGGGGTGGGGGCGCCGGGGTACTCCACGGCGAGGAACTTCCCGGGGATCAC
>PWXJ01000261.1 GCA_003561965.1 PVC group bacterium | reverse complement strand
GGGAGGGAGAGATCGCCGCCCTCCCCACCTTCCTCGCCCCCCCGCGGCCGGAAGAAGCCGGGACGGCGCTGGTGATCGATATCGGGGGAAGCAACATCCGGGCGGCGGTGGCGGAAATTTCTCCCGGGGGCGAGTCCCGCTTGGCCGGGGAACCGGCCCTCCGGCCGCTGGACCTGGAGTGGGATTCGGCGGAGGAATTCTTCGACTGCCAGGCCGGACTGGCCCTCTCGCTGGATCCCCCGGAGGGCCTCCCGCTGGGATACTGCTTCTCCTATCCCTCGAAAGCCCTCCCCGGCGGCGACGCCGTCCACCTCCAGTGGAACAAGGAACTGCGGGTCCCCGGGGTGATCGGGAAGAAGGTGGGGCAGCTGCTCCGGGAAGCCCTGGAGAGAAAGGGCTACACCGTCCCCCGGGTCCGGGTCCTCAACGATACCGTGGCCGCGCTGCTGGGGGGAGACCTGGTCTACCGCCGGGGTAAGGAATACGCGACCCTGATCGGGCTGATCGTCGGGACCGGGACCAATATGGCCGCCTACTTCCCCCCCGGGCGGCTCGGGGAGAAGGTCCCCCGGGGCTGGCGGGAGGAGGTGCCGATGGCGGTCAACCTGGAATCGGGCAACTTCCACCCCCCTCACCTCTCCCCGTTCGACAACCGGCTCGACGCCGTCCGGGGGGACGCGGGCAAGCAGCGGCTGGAGAAGGCGGTCTCGGGGAAGTTTCTCCCCGAACTCTTCACCTATATCCGGGAAGGCCGGACCGGGCCGCCCCACCCCGAGACCCGGGAGATCTTCGAGCTGGCCCGGGAACCCGGGGCGGAGGGGAGCGAAACCGCCCGCCGGATCGTCGACCGCTCGGCCGACCTGGTCGCCGCCGGCCTGGCCGGCCTGATCGATACCCTGGATGAGTCCGGGAGGATCGGGATCCTGGCCGAGGGCGGGGTGGTCCATCACAACCGGGATTACCGGGACCGGGTCCGAGAACGATTGGCCGAACTGCTCGGTGACGAACCGGGCCGGCCGGAAAGTTTCCAACTCCTCGAACTGGAAAACGTCAACCTGCTCGGCGCCGCCGCCGCCGCCGCCGCCGGGGAACGATGAAAGCGGCCCGGGGATACGCCCTCGGCCTGCTCCTCCTCCTCTCGCTCCTCCTCGCCCCGCCGGCCCGGGGGTGGAGTTTCCGGCAGCACGCGGTGATCGCCGAGGTCGCCGAGCACTACCTCCTCCCGGAGACCAGGGAAGACATCCGTTACCTCCTGGGCCCGGTCCACCGGATGGCCGACGACTCCGGCTGGGCCGACACCATCCGCGGGCGGCGCCCCTGGACCGCCCCCTGGCACTACCTGAGCTGGCCGCTGGAACTGGAAGAGCCGGACTTCGACGTCTTCTCCACCGAACGGGGAAACGTGGTCTCGGCGATCGAGGAACAGCTGGCGGTTTACCGCGACCGGAGCCGGAGCCGGAGAACCCGGCGGGAGGCCCTGAAGTTCGTCATCCACCTGGTCGGGGATCTCCACCAGCCCCTCCACGTGGGGACCGCGGAAGACCGGGGCGGCAACCAGGTCCCGGTTCTCTACCGGGGACACCCGACCAACCTCCACACCGCCTGGGACGGGGCGATCTACGACAACGGCGGCGACTCCCCGGAAGATCACGCCGCCGGCCTCCGGGAAGGGCTGGAGGAAGAGGAGCGGGACCGGATAATGTCCGGGGAGCCTTACGACTGGGCGCTGGAGTCCCACCGGATCGTCCGGGAGTTCGTCTATCCCCGGCTGGAGGACCTGGCCGTCCGGGAAGACGAAACCGAACCCCCGGAGCTCTCCGGCCCTTACGCCGAGGCGGCCCGGCCGATTATGCGCCGGCGGATGCTTAAAGCCGGCCTGCGCCTGGCCTACCTCCTGAACCGGACCGGGGAGGAGGAAGCGGCGCCGGAAGAACCGGAAGAATCCCCCACCCCGCCCCCGGAAGCGGAGCAGGAGTTCACCGGGAAAATCCCGGCCCCGGGCGAAACACCTGAGCCCGGCCCGGGGTGAGTCAGGACCAGCGCTTGTAGACCCAGTTCCACTGGTCGGGGTGGCGGCGGATCATCTCCTCCAGGCTGGTGTTCATCTCAGTCATCACCCGGCGGATGTCGGCCTCCAGGTCGCCGGTCCGTTCGGGCTCGATGGTCCGCTCGATGACCAGTCTGTAGCGCCCCCCCTCCTGCCGGACCAGGTAGACACAGATGATCGGGGAACCGGCCCTCAGGGCGAAGAAGGCCGGGCCCTTGTAGGTCGAGGCCGGGCGGCCGAAGAAGGGGATCTCGACCCCCCGGGAGCGGGCGTTCTCGTCGAAGAGGAGGCAGATTACTTCCCCGGACCGGAGGCGCCGGGTGACCGGGGCCAGGCTGCCCCGGATATCGATCAGGCGGTTGCGGCAGCGCAGCTCCGACCAGAGCCGGTTGAAGTAGGGGTTGGTCGAGGGCTTGTAGAGGACCGACATCCTCATCCCCAGCCGGGCCCCGAGGTCGGCCAGCATCTCCCAGTTCCCCAGGTGACCGCTGGCGAAGATCGCCCCCTTCCCGGCCGCCAGCCGCTCCCGGAGGTACTCGATATCCCCGGGGCGATAATCGATGTTCCGGAGAAACTCCTCGTCGCCGAGATGGGGGAGCCGGGGAAACTCGAGGGCGGTGATACCCAGGTTCTCGTAAACCCTCCGGGCGGTCTCCTCGATCTCCCCGGGGGTCATCTCTTCCCCGAAGACCCGGGTCAGATTGGCGACGGTCAGCTTCTTCCCGTAGCCGACCCGGCGGTAGGCGAACCGGCCCAGGGCCCGGCCCCAGCGGATCACCCGCTCCCGGGAGAGGCGGCGGGCCAGGCGGAAATAACCCCGGGCGGCCAGGTAGGCCAGGTAGTGCCGGATCCGGGTGACCGGGCGGCTCTTCTTCAGGCGCTTGAGCGGGGAAGGCATCGGATCACTGCCCGAAAAGCCTGAAGATTCTGTCCACCCCTTCCTCGATCGTCCCTTCCTGTTTCTCCCGCTTCTCCCGTCTCCGGTCCGACTCCGGTTCGTCCTCCCGGTCTCGGCCCAGCAGCTCTTCCTTCAGCCGGGGGACCGCCCCTCTCCGGATCAGCCGCTGGGCGAAGTCGTTGCGGAGGTCGTCCGGGGTCCCCCAGACCTTGAAGTCGAAGACCCGGTAGCCGGGGAAATCCTCGCTGGGCTGAAAGGCGTCTCGGAGTTCCCGGACCCGGATCTCCCCGACCAGGTCCTGGTGGAGGTTGACCCCCACCAGCAGGTCGAGCTCGGAGTCCCGTTCCAGGTCGACCGTGCCCGAGGCGGCCAGGATGGTCTTGCGGGAGTGGACGATCAGCCGCTCCAGGGTCGCCAGCCGCCCGGAGAGGTTGAAGACCGCCTCGGTCTGCTCGAATTCGATCTTCTTCAGTTCCTCGTCCCGGAGCAGCCCGGCGATCAGGTCCTGGACCGGGTTGCCGGAGAGCGTCCCCTCCCTGATCTCCAGGTTGCCCCGGGCCCGGAGGGAGTCGGGGTCGTCCGCCACCCCGACGGCCTGGAGGTGTCCGAAGACCCCCCCGGTCACTTCCATCTCCAGGTCGGGAGCGAAGGTCCTGACCAGGGGTACGATATCCACCTCCTCCAGGTTGAGCCCGGTTTGGTAGGGGATCGTATCCGGGTCCTCGAGGTCGGCGGACAGCCCGCCGGTGACCCGCCCCCCGGCCAGTCCCGATCTCAGGTCGGCCGTCAGCGACTCCATTCCCTTCAGGACCAGGTCGGCCCGGAACCTCTCGACTATCCGCTCCCCGCCGAAGTCGACCGAGGCGATCTCCAGGAGAGCCTCGATCTCGCTGGCATCTCCCCTCCCGAGAAAACGTCCGGAGAGGTTGAGCCCGCTGATCTCGACCGGGTCGTAGTCCTCGCCGGTGAAGAATTCCGCCGAGCCGTCCGCGATCCGGAAGCTGTCGACCGCGATCTCCCAGCCGGGCTCCACCGCCGGAGGAGCCGGCTTCGGCTCCCGCTCCGGAGGAACCGGCTCCGGCTCCCGCTCCGGGACCGGCGGGGGCTTGACTTCCGGTTCCGGATCCATCTCCACGGGGAGGACCCATTCGCCCTCGGCGTCCGTTCGCAGGCGGATCCGGGGGGAGACGATCTCGACCCGGTCGACCGTCACCTTCCGGGCAAGCAGGTGGGAGAGGTTGTATTTCAGGACGATCTCGGCCGCCTGGAAGAGCGGGGGATCGCCTTCCGCCGGGGAGGCGACCGAGAGTTCCCGGACGGTGAACCCGGTGAAGATCGAAGCCGAGATATCCCCGACCGTCAGCTCGACCCCGGCCCTCTGACGGATCTCATCCTCCAGCCGGGTCCGGAAACCCTCGGTATTGAGGTAATGGTTGAGATAGATGAGGCCCGCCGCGACCAGCCCGATTACCGCCAGGACCAGGACCGCCGCCGCGATCACCATCTTTCTGCCGACCGACTTCTTCTTTTTCATCTCCCGGACCCTTTTATTCCGATAAGACACTTTTTCCTTGATAATACCATCCCGGCCGATTAAGAATACATCTAACTATGAAAGAGTTCCACAACCGATTGATCCAGCTGCAGGAACTTTACTTCGCCCGGGAGGAACAGTTGATCCTGGGCGAGGGAAAAAACCTCGACGCCCTGGATAAATCGATCGCCTCCCTGGAGAAGAAACTCCCGGACGATACCTCCGACTTCTTCCGGGAACTCCAGGAGCGCACCCCCCCGGCCATCGCCCCGGTGGTCAACGAGACCTGCTACGGCTGCGGGATCGACCTGCCGACTTCCCTCTGCGCCGAACTCGAGCGGGCGGAACAGGTCCTCCACTGCCCCAGCTGCGCCCGCTACCTCTACCCTTACCGGGGGGAGCGGCTCGACATCCACGACGGCACGCTCCGCAAGAGCCTCCCCCGGCTGGGGATCGACCGCTTCTCCTCGGAGAAGCTGATGATCCCCCGGCTCCAGGCCGACAGTCGCGAAGGGGTGATCGAGGAACTCGCCCGCCGTCTGACCGACCAGCTTTACTTCAGCGATCCCGCTGTGCTGATCGAAAAAGCTTTGCAGCGGGAAGCGATCGTCAGCACCGCGGTCGACCACTCCCTGGCCTTTCCCCACGTCCGGGGGGTCGACACCGGCTCCCTGACCTTCGCCCTCGGCCTGACCCCGAAGGGGATCAAGTTCGGGGCCCCGAGAAACCGGCTGAGCCGGATCTTCTTCTTCATCGTGATCCCGATCTCCTCCAGCGCCTTCTATCTCACCCTCCTGGCCGGCCTGATCGAGTCGCTGATCTCCGCCGAGGCCCGGAAGCAGCTTTTGGCCTGCACTGAGGCCCCGGAGGTCTGGAAGACGCTGAAGAAGCTGACCAAGTCCCATATCCTCTGACCGCCCGCCGCGTCCGGGAGGGCTTCAGCCGAGCTTGAGGACCTCGATGAAGGCGGACTGGGGGACCTGGACCTGTCCGACCATCTTCATCTTCTTCTTCCCCGCCTTCTGTTTCTTCAGCAGCTTGTCCTTCCGGGTCCGGTCGCCGCCGTAGAGCTTGGCGGTGACGTCCTTGCGGAAGGGCCGGATCGTCTCCCGGGCGATCACCTTCCCGTCGGCGGCGGCCTGGACGGCGATCTTGAACATATGCCGGGGGATCACCTCCTTGAGCCGCTCGACCATCTTCAGTCCCCGGGTCCGGGCCTTCTCCCGGTGGACCAGGGAGGAGAAGGCGTCGACCGGTTCCCCGTTGAGGAGGATCTCCAGCTTGACCAGCGAGGAGGGGCGGTAACCGGTGTACTCGTAGTCGAGGGAGCCGTAACCGTGGGTGACCGACTTGATCAGGTCGTAGAAGTCGATCACCACCTCGTTCAGGGGGAGGTCGAAGGTGAGGATGACGCTGTTCTCCCCCAGGCTCTCGGTGGAGATACACTCCCCCCGCCGGTCCTGGGCGATCTGCATAATCGCCCCGATCTGCTCGTTGGGGGTGATGATCCGGGCCCGAATGAACGGCTCCCGGATCTCCCGGATGCTGTTCTTCTCCGGGAGGAGGACCGGGTTGTCGAGGGTCAGCTCCTCCCCGTCGGTGGTGGTCACCCGGTAGACCACCGAGGGGGTGGTGGCCACCAGCCCGAGGTCATACTCCCGCCGGAGCCGCTCGTTGATGATGTCCATATGGAGCAGGCCGAGGAATCCGCAGCGGTAGCCGAAGCCGAGGGCCTGGGAGCTCTCCGGCTGGTAGACGAAACTGGGGTCGTTGAGGTGGAGCTTCTCCAGGGCCGCCTTCAGGTCCTGGTAGTCGGCGCTGTTGACCGGGTAGAGCCCGCTGAAGACCAGGGGGCGGAGCTCCTTGAAACCGGGGAGGGGTTCCGGGCAGGGCCGGGCCGACGAGGTCAGGGTGTCGCCGATCAGGACCTCCGAGGGGTCCTTGATGTTGGCGATGATGTACCCGACCTCCCCCGCCGCCAGGACTTCCCGTTTCTCCATCCCGGGGCGGAAGATCCCCACCTCCTGGACCTCGTACTCCCGCCCGCTGTTCATCAAAAAGACCTTCTCCCCGGCCTTGAGTTCCCCGTCGAAGATCCGGACGTAGACGATCACCCCGCGGAACGGGTTGTAGATCGAGTCGAAGATCAGCGCCCGCAGTTCTCCCGCCCGGCTCCCCTCCGGGGGATCGACCCTCCGGATCACCTCTTCCAGGAGTTCTCCGGTCCCGCTGCCGTCCTTGGCGCTGATCGAGAAGACCTCTTCCTCGGTGAAACCGGCCAGGGACCGCAGCTGCCCCAGGCAGCGGGCGGGGTCGGCGTTGGGGAGGTCGATCTTGTTCAGGACCGGGATGATCTCCAGCCCCTGTTCCAGGGCCAGGTAGAAGTTGGCCACCGTCTGGGCCTGGATCCCCTGGGCGGCGTCGACCAAAAGGATCGCCCCCTCGCAGGCGGAGAGGGAGCGGGAGACCTCGTAGGAGAAATCGACGTGCCCCGGGGTGTCGATCAGGTGGAGCAGGCAGTCCCGGCCCGAACGGGTCCGGTAGCGCATCTGGACCGGGTGGGACTTGATGGTGATACCTCGTTCCCGCTCCAGATCCATATCGTCGAGGACCTGGTCCCGGAAGTCCCGGGGGGCGATCGTCCCGGTGATCTCGAGAAAGCGGTCGGCCAGGGTCGACTTCCCGTGGTCGATGTGGGCGACGATGCAGAAATTGCGGATTATTGTTTTGTTATCGTTCATAGATTCCAACGGTTAATCCGGCCGGCGGCCGAAAAAAAATCGGACCGGCCGGACTGGGCGAGCCAGTCCGACCGGCGGCTCCACCGCGCCGGTTTCCCAAAAACCCCTTAAAGCGGAATTTCCCGCTGCGGAAAGTTCAGGTCCGGATGGCCAGGGCCGGGGGTTCGCCGAAGACCTTGGCCCCGGGGGCGACCGAGCGGGTGATCCAGACGTTGCCCCCGATCACCGCCCCCTTACCGATGACCGTCTTCCCCCCGAGGATGGTCGCCCCGGAATAGATGGTCACCCGGTCCCTGATCGTCGGGTGGCGCTTGACGTCCCGGTACTCCCCGGCGTCTTCCGGCACGGCCAGGGCGCCCAGGGTCACCCCCTGGTAGATCCGGACGTGGTCGCCGATCACGGTGGTCTCCCCGATCACCACCCCGGTCCCGTGGTCGATCATAAAATGGTTCCCGATCCGGGCCCCGGGGTGGATGTCGATCCCGGTCCGGGTGTGGGCGTACTCGGACATAATCCGGGGCAGGAGCGGCACCTGCCGCCGCCAGAGGAAGTGGGCGATCCGGTAAACCGAGATCGCCAGCATCCCCGGGTAGGCGAGGATGATCTCGTCGAGGCTCTTGGCCGCCGGGTCGCCGGTGAAGTGGGCCTGGACGTCCTGGAAGAGCACCCGGCGGAGGGCGGGGAGTTCCCGCAAGAGGGCCCGGGCGATCTTCCGGGCCCGGACCAGGCAGGCCTCCAGGTCTTCGATCAGGCAGGCATCGGTATCGGGCCGGCAATCGCCCCACTGGAGGCAGAAGTAACGCAGGCTCTTGTTGATCTGGTCCTCGATCCGGGGATAGATCCGGGAGCACTCCGCCCCGACCCAGAACCGGACGTTGTCCCGGTCGATCACCTCCCGAGTGAAGAACCCGGGGAAGATGATGGTGATCAGGGACTCCAGGGTCTCGACGATCTCCTCCCGGGAGGGGAGGTTGGGGCCCCTGATGTGGTTGATCCCGCCGTGGCGGTCGTAGGACTCGATGATCCGGTCGACCGTCTTTTCCAGGTTCTGCCGCTTCTTCATCGCTCGCCCGGGTAGTTCTTCCTCAGTTCCAGCAGGTAGATTAAGTGTGCCTTCTCCTCCCCGACCAGCCGGTCGATGATCTCCCGCCGGTCCGGGGTCAGGAACATCCCCAGCGACCGGAAGAAGAGGATGGCGTCCTTTTCGTACCCGATCGCCCGCTCGATCGCCTCCCGGGGGTTTCCCGCCGCCCGGGCCGTTTCCTCCGGGGTGGCGTCCGAGTAGAGCTGGTCGGCAACCAGGGCCCGGATATACCCGACCTCCTCGCCCGGGTAGGACTCCGGCGGTTCCCGCTCGTCCAGGCCGGCCCGGATCTCTTCGAATCTGCGGACGTGTTCCTCCTCCCAGCCGGCCAGTTTGCTGAATAGATCCTTCACCTCCCCTTCCGGGGCGGCCCCGGCGGCCGCCCGGTAGAAATCCCGGCGGGCCTTCTCCTTCTCGATCCCGATATCCGCTACCTCGGCCATATTGAATATTGTCGGCATTTTCTTTCTCCCGATGTTGTTATTGTAGCACAGTTCCTGCCTGTGTTCGCTGCCCGGCACAGACAGGAATGTGCTACATCCACTGCCCGAAGTCGAAGGCGATCCCGGCGGTGGGGCCGCCGACTTCCTTGCCCCTCCCGTAGAGGAAGGAATAACCGCCCTGTAGACGGATGACGAAGATATCCGCGACCTGGAAGTCGAGGCTGAGCAGCGGCTCCCAGTAGAAGAGAGCGGTGGTCCGCCGTTCGTAGAGGTCCCAGTCGCGTCGGAGTTCACCCCGCTTGATCTCGGTGTCGATCACCGCCCCGCCGAGACTGAGGTCGAGGCTGACCCCGACCCGGCCCGGACGCCAGCTGAGACCGGACTGGAGGGCGGCGGTGGCCAGTGCCAGGTTCAATTCGCCGATATCGTCGTCCTCTTCGCCGGCCGCCCCCACCCCGATCCCCAGCCGCCAGCGGAGATCCCCGGTCTCCGTCAACGGCCCGGTGGCCGCCACCCGGCCGCCATAGTAGAAGAGGTGCTCCCGGTCCATCCGTTCACCCCGGGCGTCGGTCCAGCGGGAGAGGTCCAGCCGCAGGTAACGTCCCCAGATCCCGCCCCCCAGCGCCAGGGACGGCGGGGCCGGCTCGGCAGCGGGCGGCGTCCCGGCCGCGGCCGGAATCGGCGCGACAAGCAATCCGATCAGAACCAGTAATCCGGCGTACTTCATCTCTCGCCCTCCCCGGGTTAATCCCCGATCTCGATCATTGTCCGGGACTCGATGTAGCCGTCCCGGTAGCGGCTGACCCCGCCCCGGAAACGGAAGATCTTCAGGTCCTCCAGAACCCGGGTGAAGTCGTTCATCAGGTCCATCACCTGCCGGGAGTCGGGTCCGAGCGGCTCCCCGTCCGCGTCTTCCGCCCCGGGCGGGGGTAGGAAGAGGCCGAGCATCGCGGCCGAAGACCGGATGGTGGCGATCGTCGCCTCGATCTTGTCCTCCAGCCGGGAGAAGACGATCTCCGACCCCTCGGTCCCCAGTTCCGCCTCCAGCCGGCGGAAGTCGGGGTTGGCCCGGATCGAGGGCTTTCGCCCGGCCTGGATATCGACCACCCCGGTAAAAACGTCTTTCCGGCTGGCCAGGACCAGGAAATCGCCGACCCGGCCCGCCGTCGGGGTGACCGGGAAGAGCGGCAGGGGGAGGTAGAGGACGTGGAAGCCGGTCCCCCCGTACTCCTCAGCGACCACGTTGAGTTCGGCCTCCCGGGCCCGGGCCAGCAGTTCGTCGAGGAAGAGGTCCAGCTGTTCGGCCGAGGTGTAGCGGAGAAAGAACGCCCAGCTGCCGGGGTCGAAGAGCGAGGTTCCCAGCGAGACGGAGCAGAAGGCGAACTCGTCGCCCAGCCAGGAGAGGATATCCTCCTCGACCCGGATCCCCGCTTCCGCCTGCTTCTCCGCCCAGAGTTCCCGGAGATCCGGGTCCCCCCGGGGGCCGTCGGCGAGGAAGTTCAGCAGCGGCCGGTAGATCTTCTCCGGTTCGAAAAATCCGGCCGTGACATCGGCCGCCCCTTCCGGGATGTAATCCAGCACCTCCCAGACCCGGGGCTCCCGCCGGAGCAGGTCGAGCAACGCCCGGCTTCCCCTCTCCTCGTCCAGAAAGTACCGGACCTCTTCCCGGTAGCCTGTGGAGTCGTAGTCAAAGACCCCGGCCATCCGGTCCACCGTCTCGATCACCCGGCGGGCCCCGCGGAGGTAGTAACCGGCCTCCTCCCGTTCCGGCAGGGGCAAGCCGTCCGGAGAGGTCTCCGGGTATTCCCGACTCAGCTCGCCGGCGATCCGGTCGGTCAGGGGATGGACCCGGAGATAGAGAACCCCCCGCCCGGCAAGGTCCAACCCGGTAAAACTTCCGAGAAAGGCCTCGTCGGCGGCCAGCGGACGGCCTTCCCCCCGGCCGAGCAGGCGAGCGGCGATCTCCTCCACCCGTTCCCTCCCGAGGGCGGCGATCAGGATATCCTCCGAACGGCACCAGACCACCCGGTGTTCCAGGCCCGGCACGGGGAAGGAGTGGAGTTCCAGCCCGAGGAATTCTCCTTCATCCCCGGACTCCTCACCCTCGGGGAGAGACCGGGCGGCCAGCCGGTGGATGTAATCGGTGTAGAGGTCACCCCGCCCCTCCGGGAGGCGGAGGATCAGGGCCGGCACCAGGAGACCTTCCGGACCGCCGCGAAAGACGGCCAGCGCCCACTCCCCGCCGAGCAGATCCCGGAGGCTGATCTCCTCCCGCAGCCGGGACAGTTCCCGCAGCCGCCGGTCGGCTTCCGCCCGGTCCGGCAGGTCGGGCAGTTCCGGCTCCGCCAGCTCCCGGAACCGGTCGACGATCCGGAGACGGCGGGCGGTCTCGATGAAGTCGAAGACCTCGAAATCCCGCCAGTCCCGCGCCCCCAGGTAAAGAACCGCGTCCCCGGCGATCAGCTCGAGAAAGGGCTGGACCCGGGGGGCGGGGGGCTCCGGAGAAGGGACGGGGACGGTAGGCGGCGGCGGATCGGCCTCCCGGCAGGAAAACAAAATCCCGGCCGTCAGGATCGATATCAACGGCAAAAGCCAAAGACGATGAAGCTTTCTCACGGCTGCCTCCATTCCCGGTGAGGGCAAAAACCGGTTACAGTTCGCTGACCGCGCGGAAGCTCTCCACGGCGTACCCGGCGGCCTCGGCCATCTTCGGCACGATGAACTCGAGAAACTCCCGGTAGTTGTTGGGGGCGAGGACCGAGACCGGGGAACCCCTGAAGGAGTTGAGATGGCACTCGGCCACTTTTTCATCGCCGAGGAAGGCCTTCCCGGCCGGCCCCGACATCGCCACCGAGCAGTCCAGGGAGGCCGTGGGGTCGTCGATCCGGGTCAGGACCGTGATCTGCTTCTCGCGGGGGAAGCTCAGCATATGTTCGCCGTAGATCAGGTAGTTCGGGTTCAACCCGCTGAAGTGGGCCCCGGCCAGGGGGAGCGAGGGTTCGAACTCGCCCTTGAACTTATCGTAGGAGGGGGAGAGGGCGGCGACGATCCGCAGCTTCTCCGCCTTCCCCTCCCCGCCCCGGGAGGCGAGATCGATCACGTAGCTGTTGGCGTCCATCCGCCGGCAGACCTCGGCGGCCCGTTCCTCGACCCCGTCGAAGAAGACCGGCTTGACCTCGACCGGGCGGTAGGGACCGGCCTTCTCGACGAAACCGGCCAGCAGCGAGGAGAGGTAGATCATATGCGGGGGGAGGAGCTGGCGGAGGCGCTTCTTCACCTTCGGGTTCTTCTTGATGTCGGCCACCGCCGAGATCTCGCCGCCGTCGTCCTCCGGCCAGCCGACCGTCCGGGCCAGTTCGGGGAGGTTGAGGCGGAGTTTCGGGTCGTTATTGTTGACCAGGATCACCCGGTACATCATCCCCTGGGAGAAGAAGAGGTAGTCGAACTCCTGGTGGCGGTTCAAGTAATTCAGGATCTGGAGGAAGGAGGGCTTCTGCTCCCCGGCCTTCTTGTTCACCTTCGGCGCCCGGGTGAAGAGGACCCGGATGGTGTCTGAGGGATCCTCCTTCCCTGCCAGCTTGATCTCGAAGGTATTCTCGGCCACGTGCTTGAGGGCCTTCTCGACCGGCTCGGTGTATTCCGGAACCGTGACCGGCGCCACCCCCCGGTAAACCAGGCCGGAGAAGCCGGAGATCAGCTTCCCCAGGTACTCGATGTATTCCAGGAAGTTGGTGTCCCGGACCTTGTCCAGCCGCTCGAGGGGAAAGTTGGGGTTGGAAGCCGGCTTGCAGGTGGCCGCTCCGGAGTGGCCCCCGTCGGCCTTGGTCCCCATCGCCTGGCAGACGGTGGAGAGGTTGAGCGAGGTCTCCTCCTCGTTGGGCTTCCGGGTGGTCATCAGGTGGGAGCCGTAGCAGTAGAAGATATAGTCGGCCGGGTAGCCCTTCTTCCCCATCCAGTAGCCGATCGCCGAGGCGACGTTGATCTGGACCTCGCCCTTCTTGGCGTCGCAGAAGGGGGAGATCCCGGCCATAATCTTCACCCCGGCCTGGGGGTTGTCCGGCTTGGTGAAGTCGATCCGGCCGAGGATCTCCTCGGTCCGGGGGAGGACCTTCTCCAGCCCCTCCTCGTAGGCCTTGACCTTCTCGTCCCAGCCGGTGATCTGCATTATCCCCCGCATACTGTCGTAATCCTTGATCTTCTCGGCCAGGCCGGTGGCGATCTCCACCTTGCTGAACTTGGAGCCGATCAGCTTGGAGAGTTCCAGGGCCAGCGGCTCCATCTCGACGTGGAGGTCCTGGAGAAGGGCGATCCGCTTCAGCTCGGCGAACCCGGGGTTGTCCCAGGGCTTGCCCTCGATCCGGTCCTTGTAAACCAGGGCCGAGCCGCAGGTCTGCTCCTCCATCGGCAGTTCCTCGCCCCGGGGAAGGGAGACGATCTGGATGTGCTTGATGATCCCCTCGCTCTCCAGTTTCTTCAGCAGGTCGTAGATCTCTGGGGTGTAGGGGTGGTGGTCGTCGATCGACTCGAAACTGACGTCCTGCTCGTGGAGTTCCCGGAACTGCCGCTCGACCATCTGCAGGGTCACCCGCATCGCCCGGTC
>PWXJ01000258.1 GCA_003561965.1 PVC group bacterium | reverse complement strand
CCGCCGGGATCTTCCGCCCCGCCTCCGGCCTTTGGGCAATCCGCGACTGGAGCCGGTTCTACTTCGGGGCCGCCGGCGATATCCCGGTGCCGGGAGATTATACCGGTGACGGGGCCACTGATCCGGCCATCTTCCGGCCCGCCTCCGGACTCTGGGCTATCCGGGGCCATACCCGGGTTTACTTCGGCCGGGAGGGCGACTATCCGGTCTCCGGGGACTTTGACGGCGACGGAACGTTGGGGATCGCCGTCTTCCGGCCGGGTTCCGGACTCTGGGCGGCCCGGGGTCTGACCCGGATTTACTTCGGGACCGAAGGCGACATCCCGGTTCCGGGGGACTATTCCGGCGACGGAACCGCCGCCGCCGGCATCTACCGTCCCGCCTCCGGTCTCTGGGCCGTCCGGGGCTGGAGCCGTTTCCACTTCGGCGTCCCCGGTGATCTTCCGGTACCCCTTGACGGCGCCGGGGACTGGAGACTGGCTCCGGCGATCTTCCGGCCGGGCTCCGGCCTCTGGGCCATCCGTGGCCTGACCCGGGCCTACTTCGGCTCTCCCAAAGACCTCCCGGTGACCAGGTAAATCCGGTTACCGCTACTCTTGGCAATTAATAGACTGTAAAGGGATTATAGCCTTGCCCGCCGGCGCGGATGATGGTAATTTTAACTGCCAGTTTATGTTGAAAAATCCCGCGCGGGCGAATTCTTGAAATCACCCAAAATTCTCTTCCGGGGGGTGGCGGTGGCCTCTCTCTGCGTATTTATCTTCCCGCCCTTTTTCTCTCCATCGTCCGCCCGGGCCTCCATAGTGATCAGCGAGGGTTTCGACGGCTTCGACATTGGCCGCCGCCCGGCCGGCTGGGTCTTCGACGGTTGCGACACCAACACTGATGTCTACACTACGGATGGGGATTATGGTTATGCCTCCCCCTCGCTCAAGCTGGATTCCGATGGAGACCGGGTGGTTACGCCGTCCTACACTGCATCTGAAGACCAACTACTCAGTTTCTGGCTCAAGGGCATTGGAGAGGACGTCTCCTCCAACTCCCTGCTGGTGGAGGAGTTCTACTCTACCTGGACCACCCTGACCGAGTTTTACCTCTCCCCGGCGGGGGCGACCCAGGGACCGTTCCGTCTCAACGACTTTACCACCCGGGTCCGGTTCAGATTCAACCAGTTCCAGTCGACCGGCAACCTGGCTCTCGACGACGTCCTGATCCGCTCCGGGCGCTATATGCGGGTCTACTACCTCAATCAGCAACGCTACGCCGCCGGGGAGAAGTCGCTCTACGGCGACATCGCCTACTACGAGCTTCCCGGACCCGACGGGATTCTCGGCACTGCCGACGACGTCAATGTCCTGATCGACGGCGGGAACTACTCCTCGGTACCCAGCGCCCTCTCCGAGTTCCTCGACGAGAAGATCGGGGAAGGCGGGACGATCAACCATATGCTCCTCACCCACGCGCACACCGATCACTATCGAGGCCTCCGGATGGCCGTTGGGCGCTATAACGTGGATAACTTTTACGAGAACTACCGCTGGCCGGCAGGGGACCGCTGGGAATACGATCTTTTGATTGAGGAAATAGAAGCGGCAGGAATAGACGTCTACTACTTCGGGACCGCCGATTACCTCTCCGGACCAGACACCAACGTCGGTCCCGGCTGGGACGACCACCTGGTGGTCCGGGTCCTGGCCAACCGGGACGACCCCCCCTCGGCCGGGGACAACCCCAACGA
The DNA here is from genome assembly GCA_003561965.1 of PVC group bacterium. Classification (GTDB taxonomy): domain Bacteria; phylum Auribacterota; class Erginobacteria; order Erginobacterales; family Erginobacteraceae; genus Erginobacter. Next base: position 1,854 of record PWXJ01000258.1, on the reverse strand, counting down.
CTATTCCCCGATCATCCAGCTCCGCTGGGGGGACAGCGTCTTCCTGACCGGGGGAGACGCCGGGACCACCGAGGAGATGTGGGTGGTCAACGAGACCACTCCCCACTCCTACGCCGGGGCCGCCGCCGAGCTGGCCCTGACCGACATCTTTCAGACCCACCACCACGGCAGCAGCCTCTCCCACGCCCAGGATTTTCTCGACCAGATGGCGCCGATCTACGCGATTCACCCGGTGGCCCACGGTTCCGGTTCCGGGCACCCCCGGCGGGAAGCCATCCACCGGATCCACCTGTCCGGGGCCGTTCAGTACCGGCTCGACCTCGACCACCACGTCGAGGTTCGGGCCGATGACTCCCGCAACTACGAGATCTCCCGCTGGCTGGCCTGGAGCGAGCAGACCGACAAGCGCTACAACCCCGACGCCCCCCAGGAATTCGCCGCCGGTGAGGACTTTCACAAGGCCCCGCCGCCCAAGGTGTCCGGCCTGGAGGTGATCTCCGAGACCCCCGACCACATCGTCCTCAGCTGGAATCCGCTGGGGGCCGACTACCGCTATCACGTCTATCGTTCGCTCCAGGCCGGAGGGGACGACGGGGCCGGGAAGGCCTCTCCCTCCCAGGTCGACCATTCGGCCGGGATCTACCAGCGGCTGACCCCCTCCTCGATCGCCTACGCCACCTACACCGACGCCGCCGCCGTCCCGGGGGCGATCTCATATTACCGGATCGCCTCGTTTCAGACCCACACCCAGCAGATCTTCGACGGCCCCTGGAACATCACCTACGAGCGGCGCTGGTCGGACGAGGCCAGTGGGGAGCGGATGGCCTTCAGCCCCACCCCGACCCCGGAAGGCTACAAGACCCCGACGCCGCCGCCGACCGCCACGCCGTCGCCGACCGTGTCCCCCACCCCGGAAGGTTACAAGACCCCGCTTCCGCATACGCCGACGCCGGCTCCTCCCTCGCCGACCCCGGACTTCTCCATCGTCCACTCCTGGAGCCTCGACACCGACCCCGGCTGGACGCTGGAGGGCGGTTGGGAGTTCGACGAACCGCAGGGACTGGGCGGGCATCACGGCCCCAGCGGCGGGCGGGGCAACCCCGACCCCTCCTCCGCATACACCGGAGACTATGTCTTTGGTTACGCCCTGACCGGATCGTCGACCGCGGACGGAAACTACCCGGCCAATATGGCCTCCACCGAGTGGATGACCACCACCTCGTTCGACTGCTCCCGGGTCTCCGACACCACGCTTCGCTATATGCGCTGGCTGAACGTGGAGAGCCGGGGACGAGACCGCGCTTACATCGAGGTCTCCACCGACGGTTCCGCCTGGTGGGCGGCCTGGACCGACCCGGGCGGGGAGGAAGTCCCCATCACGGATAACGCCTGGAACACCCATATTATCAATATCTCCGCTTGGGCCGATGACGAATCATCGGTACGGCTGAGATGGGGTATGGGCCCGACCGACAACCAGTTCCACTACTCCGGCTGGAACATCGATGATATCTCGATCTGGGGGCGGAAGGTAATTACCCCGACCCCTACCCCGGAAGGATACAAGAGTCCGACCCCGGTCCCTGTTCTGACCGCCACTCCGACCCCGATCCCCACCGCCACCCCCTCGCCGACCCCGGAGATCTGCACCCGGATCGACGAGGGTTTCGACGATTTCGTCGATCCGGACTGGAAGGTCCCCGACGGCTGGACCTTTTCCGGGATCGGAGCCGGGGACGTCTACACCTCCCCGGGGGACTACGGGCATCTTCCTCCATCGATCAAGTTCGACACTGATGGTTACTACATCCGAACCGCCGAGTTCTCCGCCGGGGACTGGCTCCAGTTCTGGGT
>PWXJ01000171.1 GCA_003561965.1 PVC group bacterium | reverse complement strand
GCTGCCGGCCTGGGACGAGTCGGCGGTGATCGGCCGGATGCTCCGGCATACCCTGAAGAGCCTGCTTTACCGCAACTTCAATATCTTCGTCGGAACCTACCCCAACGACGAAGCGACCCGGAAGGAGGTTCAGCGAGTCCGGGAGGAGGACCCCCGGGTCCGGATGATAACCACCCCCGCTCCCGGCCCCACCAACAAGGCCGACTGCCTGAACTGGGTGCTCCAGGGGATCCGGGTCTTCGAGAAGGATCAGGGGATGCAGTTCGAGATTTTCCTGATGCACGACGCCGAGGATGTGATCCACCCCCTCTCCCTCCTCTACTACAACTACCTGATGCCCCGGTTCGACTTCATCCAGGTCCCGGTCTTCCCCTTCCGGACCCCCTGGCACCGGTTCACCCACGGAGTCTATATGGACGAGTTCGCCGAGAACCACACCAAGCTGATGCGGGTCCGGGAGATCCTGGCCGGGGTTCTTCCCTCGGCCGGGGTGGGGACGGCGCTGAGCCGGCGCTGCCTCGACCATATCGCGGCCGAGCGGGAGAACCAGGTCTTCGATATCTCCTCGGTCACCGAGGATTATTTGATGGGGTTGCGGCTCAGGGACTTCCCCGGGAAGAAGATCTTCCTCCAGCAGGCGGCCCGGATCGACCCGGCCCTGAAGACCAAGGCCCCGGTGGCGACCAGAGAGTATTTCCCCGCCACCTTCCGGGCCAGCATCCGCCAGAAGTCGCGCTGGATAATGGGGATCTCGCTCCAGGGCTGCTCTAACGACTGCAAGGGTAAACTGGGGGCGAACTACTTTCTTTTCCGGGACCGGAAGGCGGCGCTGACCAACCTGGTGGTGGCGCTGGGCTACATCCTGATCGTCTTCTGGCTGGCCGGGATCGCGGTCAACTCCCTGACCAGCCTCTATCTCCCCCCCCTGATCGAGCGGGGCGAGATTTACGCCTACCTGGTTTACCTGGTCCTGTTCATCTTCCTCTGGAGGATCGTCAACCGGATCTTCGCCTCCTGGAAGATCTACGGCCCGCTCCACGGGGTCCTGGCCGTCCCCCGGCTCTTCTGGGGCAATATCGTCAACTTCTGCGCCACCTGGCTGGCCCTGAAACGCTATCTCCACGCCCGCCGGACCGGGACCGTCCCCGAGTGGGGGAAGACCGCCCACGCCTTCCCGACCGAGGAACAGATGCGCCATTACCACAAGCGCCTGGGGGATATCCTGCTCGATATGCGGCTGATCAGTTCCGACCAGCTGGAATCGGCCCTCGAAGAGCAGAAGAGGAGCGGGAGACGGCTGGGCGAGATCCTGGTCGATGCCGGGGACCTGAAGCCCGGCGATCTCTGCCGGGCGCTGAAGGAACAGCGGGGAGAAGAGCCGGAGGAAGGGGAGAGCTGTCAATGAGGGCGCCGGCCGCAATCCTGATCTGTCTCTTCCTCGGCGGATTATCGTCTCCCGCCGGACTCCGGGGGGAAGATTTCCCCGTCCACCCGGAGGCCGGCCGGCGGGGGGTGGTCGAACGGCAACGGGTCCGCTTCCAGGTCGAGACCCTCCTTCATCGGGCGGAGAAGGCGATCGCGGCCGGTGATTATCAGGCCGCCCTCCCCGACCTCGAGGAGGCCGTCCGGGTCGATCCCTACGCGTCCCGACCCGCCATCCTGCTGGTCCGGGTCTATGAAGCCGAAGGCCGGCTGGAGGCGGCCCTGGCCGAGACGGAACGATTGATCGGGCTCTTCCCCGATTATCCCCTACCGCGCCGGCTGAGGGCGATCCTCTTCGAGAAGTCCGGGCGGCCGGACCGGGCCCTGGCCGAGTGGCGGGGCCTTCTCCCGCTGATCGAAGGAGACCCGGAGCAGGAGGAACTGGCCTACCGGCACCTGATCCAGCTGCTGGCCGAAACCGGGGACTGTGCGGGGGCGGAGGGTTTTCTCCGGGAGGCCCCGGAGACGATCTCCGCCGCCCCGGCCTGGCTGACTGTGGGGGAGTGCCGGGCGGGCCGGGGTGAATGGGAAGCAGCCCGGGAGGCCTTCCGCCGCGGCCTTGAGTCCGGCCCGGACCGGGAGACCGGGCTCCTGCTCCGTTCCGGGCTTCTCTACGCCGACAAGCAGCTCGGCCGGGACAGGGACTACTACCGGGCGGCGGCGGAACTGGCCGGGGAGACCGGCGACCCCCGGTTTATGCTCGAGGCGGCCGAGGCGGCCGACCGGCTGGGGGACCATCGGACAGCCGTCGACTGGATCGAGCGGGCCCGGGAGGCCGGCCTCCCCGAGAAGGAGATGGCCGAGCTGCTGGCGGGGCTGGAATACCGGATGGGGGAGTACCGGGCGGTGATCGAACGGCTGGCCGCCCGGCCCGACCTCTCCTCCAGGGAGCTCTGGCTGCTGGGCAACGCTTTTTACCGGACCGGGCAGCCGGGGCTGGCGCTCCATTTCCTCGAGCGGATCGACCCCTCCGATCTCCCCGATCCCGCCGGCCGCCGGGAACTCTCCGCCACCCTGGCCTATCTCTACTTTGACCAGGGCCTCTACCCGGAAGCCATCGGGGAGATCGACCTGGTCCTGGCCCGGGAGGATCGCCTGGAATTGAGGCTGGTCCGGGCCCGGGCCCAGGCCCGCCTCGGCCTCCACCGGGAAGCTCTGGAGGAGCTGGCGGCCATCCCCCTCCCGGAAGGCGACGGGCCGGAGGAACGTTTCTTCCGGGGCGACCTGGCCGAGGCGGCCGGTCTCTCCCGCTTCGCCCTCGAGGAGTACCGCCGGGCGGAATCCAAGTTCTCCCGGTCGCTGGAGGAGATCCCCGACTACCCCCCGGCCCTCTTCGGGCGGGGCGTTACCTACCTGAAACTGGAGGAGGAAGAGGCCGCCCGGGACGACTTCGAGCGGTTGCTCGAGGTCTCGCCCGCCCCGCCGGCCGCCCTCTGGGGCAACCTGGGGGGGGCTTACGGCAAGCTCGGTGATTACGACCGGGGGCTGGAGGCCCTGGAGCGTTCGCTCGGCTATTACCGGTACGATGTCGACACCCTGATGGAGTACGGCTACCAGGGGATGAAGGGAAACCGGAACCCGGCCGCCCGGGAGGGGTTCCGCCGCGCGATCGACCTCCAGGCCGCGGTCATCCCCCTTCTGCCCGAAGAGCCGGCGGAGGAGTACCGGAGGGACCAGATCCTGATGAAGGAGGAGTTCACCAAGGTGGACAAGACCTGGTCGCTCCAGCTTTACCTCTCCCGGACCGAACTCGACGACCGGGTCCTCGAGCCCCCGGCCGACACCATCGACGGGGACCCGGCCTCACAGGTCGACACCATCGATGGGGCCCTGGCCTCCCAGGCCGGGGCGCTGATCGGCTACCGTCCCCCGGTGATCGGCTTCCGGGACGAGAAGACCGTCGACCTCTTCCTCCGGGGGCTGGCCAACTTCAAGCGCCGCTCCTACCATCTCGACCCCGACTCCTACCAGGGCGGGGCCGGGGTCCTGGTCAAGCCTTTCAAGCAGTTCAACTACAACCTCTCCTTCGAGCGCCTCTTCAAGATCGGGGACAACTCCGAGGACAACTGGCTCTGGCGGAATATGCTCTCCCTGGAGACCGGGGAACGCCCGAAGAGGGAGACCCCG
>PWXJ01000056.1 GCA_003561965.1 PVC group bacterium | reverse complement strand
GACGGATCCCTGGAGATGGAAGTGAGGGGGACGGGAGAAGATTCTTATCTTTCCAAAGTGATCAAACTGGTCAAGGAGGCCCAGGGCTCGAAGTCGAAGAGTCAGAACCTGGCCGACCAGGCGGCGCTCTGGCTGACGATCGTCGCCCTGACCGCCGGGGGAGTGACCCTGGCCGCCTGGCTGATCTCGGGCAGCGTTTTTTCCTTCGCGATGGAGCGGATGGCCACGGTGATGGTGATCACCTGCCCCCACGCCCTCGGCCTGGCCATACCGCTGGTGGTGGCGGTCTCCACCGCCCTGGCCGCTAAAAACGGCCTCCTGATCCGCGACCGGAACGCCTTTGAAAACTCCCGCAAGATCAGCACCGTCCTCTTCGACAAGACCGGCACCCTGACCGAAGGCAAGTTCGGGGTCAGCTCGATCCGTCCGCTGGCCGAGGGGTGGGACGAGGAGAAACTGATCCGCACCGCGGCCGCCCTGGAAAAGAACTCCGAGCATCCGATCGGGGCCGGGATCGCGGCCCGGGCGAAAGAGATGGAGATCGACCCGCCCGAAGTATTCGATTTCCGGGCAATCAAGGGGAAGGGGGTGGAAGGCGCGATCGACGGAGAGGAATTCAAAGTGGTCAGCCCCGGATACCTGGAAGCGGAGGGGATCGAGATCCCCGAAGGAACGGGAGGAGAGGGGCCGGCCACGGTGGTCTATATCCTGGCCGGGGGCCGGGCGGTGGGATCGATCGCGCTTTCCGACCGGATCCGCCCCCAATCCCGGGAAGCGATCGACCGGCTGAAAGCCGCCGGGATCAAATGCTGGATGATCACCGGAGACAACGAACAGGTCGCCCGGAAAGTTTCCGGAGAACTGGAACTGGACGGGTATTTCGCCGGAGTTCTCCCCGATCAGAAGCAGGAGAAGGTCAAGGAACTCCAGCAGGAGGGCGAATTCGTGGCGATGACCGGCGACGGGGTCAACGACGCCCCCGCCCTGGCCCAGGCCGACGTCGGGATCGCGATCGGCTCCGGGACCGACGTGGCCGCCGAGACCGCCGACATCATCCTGGTCAACTCCGACCCCCGGGACGTGACCGAGCTGATCTTGTTCGGCCGGGCGACCTACCGCAAGATGGTCCAGAACCTCTGGTGGGCGACCGGCTACAACGTGGTCGCCATCCCCCTGGCGGCCGGGGTCCTCTACCGGGCCGGGATCCTGATCTCCCCGGCCCTGGGGGCGGTCCTGATGTCGCTCTCCACGATCATCGTGGCCGTCAACGCCCGGCTGCTGAAGATCGACAGGAACAACGGAAGAGAATCCAACCCGTAATTCCCGTCCCTTTTCCCGGCCCGAGGGCGGCCGTCGGGAAGACGGACGCGGCGGTTGCGGTAACGGAGGGAACGGGAATAGATATGAATACCGCGACGACCCATTATGGCCAGTTTATGATTCCAGAAGGCTTGCCAGGTTGGGTTGTCGGACGGATCAGGGACGCCGGTATAGAATCGGGTCGCTCTCAGATCCCAGCCGCGCAAACTACAGATCTTTTCTGAGAGGGCCTGGACATCGTAATTCGGGTAAGTATATCCAAAGGCAGCCTTGGCGGAATGATAGAGGTTCTGCCCATCGAAGAAAGTAATGGCGCGCTTCGAGGCGGGTTCAACCGGCATTAGCACTCCCCCAAAAAAATAACCCCGCCCGAGGCCTTTCGGCGTATCGGGCGGGGATGAAGTTCCATTGATACAATATCACATAATTGGACAATGTCAAAAAAGATAGAATTTTTTTCCGGGAACAGGCTTCTTCTCCTTCATTTCACCATCTCCGCCAGAATACGCGGGCCTCAGCCTGGGCGGCTATCGGGCAATCGCCGGTGGACTGTTGCTGCCGGACCGCCAGGTAAGCGATAACCGCGGCGGCGGCGAATAAGGACAGAAGCCCCAAACTCTTGCCGGTCGTCATTTTCTTCTCTCCTTCCGGCCGTTTGGCGCTGTTTTCAGGCCTGCCCGGCCGATGATCCGAAGGTGCGGTCGGGGGCGTGTTCCCGAATCAGACGATCCATCTGTCCCGCCAGGTAAAGAGGCAGAGAGAGGAGAGTGAACGATACCGATTTGACCCCGGACCGGCCGCTGATTTCAACGGAGAATTCTCCGAGGGACGGACGGTCCATATTGAAGCGAACCGCGAAACGCCGCGCTTTCTCCGCCAGAAAGACGTGGAGGGATTTGAGGCTCCCCGAGGTGCCGGCCCGCACTTCCACGGGAACCACTTCTCCCTCCCGGGTCCAGAGATAATCCACCTCGGCATTAGCGTTTTTTGCCTCGCGGTGCCAGTAATACAGGGCCCGTTCCGCAAAGGCGGGCCCGATGGCCCGCAGTTCCTGGCCGACAAATTGCTCGGCCAGGCGCCCTTCCTGAACCGTCAACAGTTCGGCATTATCGGGCAGGCTGAACCCGCAGAGATTTCCGCCGAGGGCGATGTCCAGCAGCAGCGGCTTGAATCGCTCATCCGATGCTTCGGCCCCCAGCGGCACACCATTGGCGGAGCTGTGGCGGACCAGCGAAATAAACCCCGCGAGTTCAAGCAGTTCCAACGCGGCCCGCAAATCCCGCGACCTGGTTTCGGGATCTATATTCACGTAGCGGACTTTCCGCCCGATGGACCGCGGGATATGGCGCAAAACCCGGCGCATATTGCGCTGTTGCGCCCGCGTGCCGTACTTGGCAAAATCGTCCTGCAAGGTAGTGATGATGGACGTCAGCACGCGCTGAACTTCGACCAGGTCCCGGTGCTCACGGTAAGCCGCAACCGCCGCCGGCATACCCCCGATAAAATAATAGAGGCGGAGAATTTCCCGCAACCGGAGATCGGCCGTCTCGCTGAACGGATCGCCGGTATGATAGTTTCCCAGCCATCCGACCAGCCCGTCCTCGCCCAGGGCCGAAAGAAACTCGGAAAAGGTCAACGGATACAGGTAAAGATACTCGATCCGACCGACCGGCAGAGAATATTTGAACTCCCGCAACGCAAAATCGAGGAGAGAACCGGCGGCAATGACGTGCAGACCGGGCAGCTGTTCCGAGAAATAGCGCAGCGCGGCCAGGGCCTTCGGGCAGGCCTGGATCTCGTCGAGAAACAGCAAGGTCCGGCCCGGGACCACCGAGCGATTGAAATACAGACCCAGCTCCTGGATAATCCGTTCCGGTTCCAGGCCCTCGAAGAGACGATGCAATGATTCCTTCTGCTCGAGGTTGACCGTCAGGACGGATTCGAAACAGCGACGGCCGAACTTCTCCACCAGAAAGGTCTTTCCGACCTGCCGCGCGCCGCGCACGATCAGGGGTCGGCGGTCAGGACGATCCTTCCAGGCAGCCAGATCTATCTCTAATTGCCGTTGCATAGATAAACACCATTGGATAATAACATTTTAATGGCTGTAACAGGGTTGGATTTTACCATATCGACCTGCTGCAGCAATAGATATTTTTTAATGGGACGGGGGCGATGGCAGGCGGGGACCGTGTCGCGTCCCATCGTAGATGAGACTGGCGTCCCAGGTAAATGAGAATGGCTGGCGATTTGGTGTAAAAATTATCTGAAGAGATAACCAATGTTTTTCCAGAAAAATATTTTTCCAAGCTATGAT
>PWXJ01000207.1 GCA_003561965.1 PVC group bacterium | reverse complement strand
TGGCCCTCTCCCTCCTCCTCTTCGGATCGCTCGGCTACCGGGAGTGCGTCTACCTGGCCCGGATTCTCCGGATTCCCCGCCGGATCGCCGTCCAGCTGCTTTTGGTGATCCTGATCGGCCGCCAGGTCGCCCGGGAGTTCGCCCGGGTCCCGGCGGCCTGGAAGAGCCGGGGGCTGACCGCCGCCTGCCTGAGGCGGCACCCGGGCCGGGCGGCCGGACTGCTGACGGTGGTGCTGCTCCGGGCGGTCGACCAGGGCGGCCGGCTGGAGACCGCCCTGATCGGCCGGGGTTTTTCCGGGGAACTTTATACCTGTTTTACCGCCCCCTGGAAGGCGGCGGACAGCCTGGCGCTGGGCTTCTACCTGCTGGCGGGGGCGGGGTTGTTTTACGTGGCGATCTTATGATGAGGGAAGTTTTCGATACCGATAGCGATACCGACTCGTCCGCCGAAGCTTCAGCGAAGGCGGATACCGATTGTTAAGGATGAAGGAAGGAATTCAATTCGAGGTTTCGGGGCTCGGGTACCGTTACCCCAACGGCCACCGGGCCCTGGAGGGGATCGCCTTCGCGGTCCGGCCGGGGGAGAAGCTGGCCCTGATCGGCCCCAACGGATCGGGGAAGTCGACCCTGCTCCTGCTGCTGGCCGGGCTCCTCTCCGGGGGCCGGATGGAGGGGGAGATCCGGCGGGCCGGAGAATCGGGAAACCCGGCCTTTCTCTTCCAGAACCCGGACGACCAGATGATCGCCTCCACGGTTGAGGACGATGTCGGATTCGCGCTCCTCCGCGAGGGGCTCTCTCCTGCTGAGGTACGGGACCGGGTCGCCGAGGCCCTCCGGAGGGTCCACCTCGGGGGCTATGAGGCCCGCTCCCCGCTGGAGTTGAGCTTCGGGGAGAAGAAGCGGGCCGGCCTGGCCGGCTGCCTGATCGCCCACCCGGAGACGATCTTCCTCGACGAGCCGGCCCTCGGCCTCGACCCCCGGGAGGTCGGCGGGCTCCTGAAGATCCTCCGGCCGCTGGAGGTGACGACCGTCTTCTCCAGTATGGACTTCGGCCTGGTCACCGGCCTGGCCGACCGGGTAATCGTCCTCGACCAGGGGCGTCTGGCCGCCTCCGGTCCGCCGGGGGAGATCCTCTCCGACCGGGGGCTGCTCCGTAAGCACGGGCTGATGATGGACGGATGAAAAAGGATCCGCGCCATATCCTCCCGGCCGCCCTGCTGATCTCGGCGGCCCTTCACCTGCTGGCTTTCGGTTCGTTCCTGGTCTATCTCGGCACGTCGAATTTTTCCGGCCGCGCCGTGGACGGAGAGTCCCCGGAAGTCTTGATCGAGATCGGCCTGGTTCCGGCGGCCGAGGCCGTGCCCGAACCGGCCCCCGCGCCGGAGCCGCTCCCCCGGCCCGAGCCCCCGGCCGTCGATGAATCGGAGGTCGAACTGGCGCTCCACTCCCCTCCCGCGCCGGAAGAAATCCCTCCTCCCCCGCTCGCCGAGACCGCCGCCGACGGGCGGGCCGGAAGGGAAGAAGTGACCGCCGGGGGGGTCGATGAAGAGTACCTCCACCGGGTCCGGCGGCGGATCGAGGAGGCGACCTACTACCCCCGCCGGGCCCGGCTGAGCCGGCTGGAGGGGTGGGTCCGGGTCGGGTTCTCGATCGCCCCCGGCGGCGAGATCCTCCGTCCGGAACTTCTCGAACCCTCGCCCCACGCCCTCTTCAACCGGACCGCGCTTGACATCCTCGAACGGGCCGGACCCTTCCCCCCGCCCGTCCCCGGGATCGAGGGGAAGCCGATCTCGGTCTCGATCTCCTTCGAATCGACGTATTAGCCGTTCAGGGCTCGGGCCGACTGTCCCGGTGCCGGCGAGGCATTGGTCCTGCCCACCCCGGTTTATCTCGGCCTACCCGCCCCCACGGCGTCTTACACGAAAAATCCCAGGTGCGGCAGGATCAGGAAATGGGCCAGGAAGACGAAGCCCACGATGTAGGTCACCAGGCTGACTTCCCGGCCCCGGCCGGAGAAGAGTTTCAGAAGAACGTAGGACAGGACGCCGAAGGCGATCCCTTCGGCGATGCTGTAGGTCAGCGGCATCATAATCACGGTCAGGAAGGCCGGGATGCCTTCGGTGTAGTCGTTGAAATCAATCTTCAGGATCGGCGACATCATAAAAAAGCCGACCAGGATCAGGGCCGGCGCGGTGGCCGCGGAGGGCACCATCAGGAAGAGGGGAGAGAGGAACAGCGCGATCGCGAACATCCCGGCCGCCGAGAGGGCGGTCAGGCCGGTCCGGCCGCCCTCGGCGACGCCGGCGGCGCTTTCCACGTAGGTGGTGGTGGTGGAAGTCCCCAGCATCGCGCCGACGGTGGTGCCGACGGCGTCGGCCATCAGGGCGGCTTTGGCTTTCGGCAGGTTGCCCTTGTTGTCCAGCAGTTCGGCCTTGGAAGCCACGCCCACCAGCGTACCCACCGTATCGAACATATCCACGAAGAGGAAGGTGAAGAGTACGATCAGCATATCGAACGTGAATAATTTACCAAACTCGAACTGCAGGAAGATCGGCGAGATGGACGGAGGCAGGGAGACCGGAGCCGCCGGCAGCGAAGTCAGGCCGAAGGGCAGCGAGAGGATCGTGGTCCCCACGATGCCGATCAGCAGGGCGCCCTTGACCTTCATCGCCAGCAGGGCCCCGGTGAAGAACAGGCCGATGATAGCGACCAGGGCACTTCCCGTGTACACGCTCCCTAAGGTGACAAAAGTCGCTTCGTAGGGGACCACGATCCCGGCGTTGCCCAGGCCGATAAAGGCGATGAACATACCGATGCCGGCGGAGACCGCGTGTTTGAGGCTGATGGGAATACTGTCCACGATAGCTTCCCGGATGTTGGCGAAGGTCAAGCCGATAAAGATAAGCCCTTCAAGAAAGACCGCGGTCAAGGCGAACTGCCAGGAGTGTCCCATCTGCAGTACCACGGTAAAGGCGAAGAAGGCGTTGAGGCCCATCCCCGGCGCCAGGGCGAAGGGATAGTTCGCGTAAAAGGCCATCACCAGCGTGGCGATGACGGCCGCCAGCGCGGTCGCCGTGAAGACCGATTCCAGCGGCATCCCGGTGGCCGAGAGGATTTCCGGGTTGACGACGAGGATGTAGGCCATCGTCATAAACGTGGTGATCCCGGCCAGGATCTCCGTCCTCACGTTGGTTTTGTGTTCCGCGAGTTTAAACAATTTTTGCATCTTTCGTACTCCTTTCCGGCCGGCGCTCCGGCGTTCGCCTCCTGATATGGTAATGCTTTCAGAGCGGAATTTTAGCACAGAGGCGGTAGTTTCAAGGCGGTAATTTTGCTCTGCTTCGCTCCGGTCAATCGAGGTTCGCGATGACTCTGGTCATTACCGGGAGAAAAACCTTGCCTTATACTTCTCTCCCGATTACAGTAACACGAATCTCAAAAAAGTAACATTTATCCGGCGCGGCCGGTAGGGAGAAGTAGATGCGGATCTCGAGAATCGGTTGGGCGGTTTTCTGCGGATTGCTGATTGGTGCGGGGGGTATGTCCGGGGCGGGGGAGATGGAGCTGGGGGAGGTGGTGGTCTATGACTTCCCCGACTCCTCGGTGGCGGGGCGGGAGGCGACCTCCAGCATCACCATCATCGACCGGGAAGAGATCGAGGCGTC
>PWXJ01000165.1 GCA_003561965.1 PVC group bacterium | reverse complement strand
GTGACCCTGATCGTCGGCGGCGGCTACCACGGCAAGTCCACCCTCCTCGACGCCCTGGAGAAAGGAGTTTACAACCACATCCCCGGCGACGGCCGGGAACTGGTGGTGACCGACCCTTCCGCGGTCAAGGTCCGGGCCGAGGACGGCCGGTCGATCTCCGGGGTCGATATCAGCCCCTTTATCCGCGACCTTCCCCGGGGACTGGACACCACCGCCTTCTCCTCCGCCGACGCCAGCGGCTCCACCTCCCAGGCGGCCAACATAATGGAGGCCCTGGAGGCCGGGTCCCGGCTGCTGCTGGTCGACGAGGACACCTCGGCCACCAACTTTATGATCCGGGACCGGCGGATGCAGGCCCTGGTGGCCAAGGCCAAGGAGCCGATCACCCCCTTTCTCGACAAGGTCCGCCAGCTTCACCGGGACCTCGGGGTCTCCACCGTGCTGGTGATGGGGGGCAGCGGGGATTACTTCGACGTCGCCGACACCGTGATTATGATGGACGAATACCTCCCCCGGGACCGGACCGCCCGGGCCCGGCGGGTGGCCGGGGAATTCGCCACCCGGCGGACCTTCGAGGGCGGGGAGAGCTTCGGGAAGGTCCGGGACCGCCGGCCGCTTCCCGAGAGCTTCGACCCCCACCGGGGGGCGAAGCGGCGGGTGAAGATCGCCGCCAAAAGCCGGAACCTGATCGGTTTCGGCGAGCACTGGATCGACCTCTCCGCGGTCGAGCAGCTGGTGGATATCAGCCAGACCCGGGCGGTCGGGGATATCATTCATTACGCCCTCCGGCGCTACATCGACGGCCGGCGGACCCTGGGGGAGATCCTCGACCTGGTGGAGGCCGACCTCGACCGGGAGGGGCTGGATATTGTCAGCGCCTACAGGAAGGGCAACCTGGCCCGCCCCCGGCGCTTCGAGGTCGCCGCCGCCGTCAACCGGCTGCGGACCCTGCGCTGCGGATAAACCCATAACCGCGAAGACGCGAAAAAAGAATTCACCGCAAAGTCGCAAAGAACGCAGAGAGATTTTGTAGTTTTTTCTCGGGGAGGAATTCTGATACTGCATTACTGTGAAGGTCGAACCAACCTGAGATTACCGAATTGAAACCCTTATCTTCCTTTGCGTTCTTTGCGACTTTGCGGTGATATTTTCTCTGTGTTCTCTGCGGTTCCGATTTTTATTCTGAGGAGTTCGGTATGAACGAGTTTATCGTGGTGATGATCACCAGCCCCGACCGGGAGGAGGCGGGGAAGATCGCCACCTCCCTGCTGGAGAAAAGGCAGGCGGCCTGCGTCGGGATCTATCCCCGGGGCGAGTCGCTCTTTCGCTGGGAGGGGAAGATCGACCGGGCGGAGGAGTTCCTCCTGATCGCCAAGACCCGCCGGGATCTCCTGGAGCGACTGGTCGACACCGTCAAGTCGATCCACGCCTACGAAGTCCCGGAGATCATCGCCCTGCCGGTGGCCGGGGGGAGCCGGGATTATCTCGACTGGCTGGCCGGCGAGGTTTCCGGGTGAGACCGGAGAGACTCCGGGGCGAGGTGGTGGCGGTCTGCCTCAGCGACCGGAAGGGGGTCCGGAAGGAGAACGTCGGGGAGGCGGTCCTCCGGCCGGGCTGGGGGATCGCCGGCGACGCCCACGGCGGGAAATGGCACCGCCAGGTCAGCCTCCTGGCGGTGGAGAGTATGGAGAAGCTGGCCCGCTCCCTGGAGCGATCGGACCCCGCCGGCCCGGCCCCCTCTTTTCAACCGGGGGACTTCGCCGAGAACCTGACCGTCCGGGGGCTGGAGCTCTTCACCATCCCGGTCGGGACCCGGCTCCGGGTGGGGAACGAGGTGATCCTCGAGGTGACCCAGATCGGCAAGGAATGCCATACCGGCTGCGCGATCCGGGAGCTGACCGGGGACTGCGTGATGCCCCGGGAGGGGATCTTCGCCGAGGTGATCGCCGGGGGCAGGGTGAAGGCTGGAGACCCGATCCGTACCCTGAATTCGAGCCCTGAAATGGATTGAAAATAATTTCAAAGGCGTTTATATATTGAAGGCGGTGATTCAACGGGTGAGGTCGGCCTCGGTCGCCTCCGGCGGGGAGGAGATCTCCCGGATCGGGCCGGGCCTGCTGGTCCTGCTCGGGGTGGGGCGGGGGGACACCGGGCGGGAGGCCGACTACCTGGCGGAGAAGATAACCGGGCTGCGGATCTTCCCCGACCGGGAAGGGAAGATGAACCTCTCCCTGGCGGAGACCGGCGGGGAGATCCTGGCCGTCTCCCAGTTCACCCTGTACGGCGACTGCCGCCGGGGCCGCCGGCCCGGCTTCAGCTCCGCCGCCCCCCCGGAGGAGGGGGAGCGGCTCTACGGTTACTTCTGCCGGCGGCTGGAAGCCCTGGGCTTCCCCCCGGGGAAGGGGGTCTTCGGGGCGGAGATGCTGGTCCGCCTGGAGAACGACGGCCCGGTGACGATCATCCTGGAGAAGACCGGTGACTGATCCCTATTTCTTGAACATCATCGTCCCGGCCTACAACGAGGAGCAGAACATCTCCCGGACCATCGGGACGATCCGGGAGATCCGCGCCCGGGTCGAGATCCCCCATAAGCTGATCGTGGTCAACGACAACTCGACCGACCGGACCCGGGAGATCGTCGAGAAACTCCAGGATGAGGATCGGGATATCGTCCTGGTCAACCGCCGGGGCAACCACGGACTGGGGCGGTGTCTGAACCGGGGCTTCGAGGAGGTGGAGGGGGGAGTGATCGTGGCGGTGATGGCCGACCTCTCCGACGACGTCGCCGCCATCCCGGCGATGCTGGAGAAGATCCGGGAGGGCTACGACCTGGTTTCGGCCTCCCGCTATATCCCGGGCGGCCAGGGGGAGCACCATCACCGCTTGAAGCATTATCTCTCCCGTCTCCTCGGCGGGGCCCTGAAGCTGCTGATCGGCCTGCCGACCAACGACGCCACCAACGCCTACAAGATGTACCGGGCGGATATCCTCGACCGGGTGGGGATCCTGAGATCGGACAACTACACCACCGGCCTGGAACTGACCGTGAAGGCCTACCTGGCCGGCTTCCGGATCGGTGAGGTTCCCACGGTCTGGAGGGACCGGAGCGGCGGCAAATCCCACTTCAAGCTCCTTAAAGTCGGGCCGGAATACTGCCGGTGGTTCCTCTGGGCGGTTTGGAAGCGGCTGCGGACGGGCCGGATCGGGCCCGGCAGCGGGAGAAAACCAAACCGGCAGTGAAACGGGAACGAGAACTTATGCAAAGACCGTTTATACTTCTCACCAACGATGACGGGATCAACGCCCGGGGACTTTACGCCCTCCGGCGGGAGGTCGGTTCCCTGGGCGAGGTGGTGATCGTCGCCCCCGACGCCGAACGCTCGGCCGCCGGGCACTCGATCACCTTGAGCGAGCCGCTCCGGGCGAAGAAGATCTACCGCGACGACAGTTTCTACGGCTACGGGGTCAACGGGACCCCGGCCGACTCGGTCAAGGTGGCGGTCAAGGCCCTGCTCGACCGGGTCCCGGACCTGGTCATCTCCGGGATCAACCTGGGGCCGAACACCGGGACCAACGTGATCTACTCCGGGACCGTCTCCGCCGCCACCGAGGCGGCGATCCTGGGGATCAGGGCGATCGCCGTCTCCCTGGGGACCTTCGTCGACCCCGACTACGGTCCGGCCGCCCGCTTCGTCCGGGATCTGGCGGGGTACGTCCTCGGCCGGAAGGACCTCTCCCGGCTCCTCCTCAACGTCAATGTCCCCGCGGTCCCGGCCGCGGAGATCCGGGGGGTGAAGGTGACCCGCCAGGGGACCGCCCGCTTCCGGGAGGTGATGGAGAAGCGGATCGATCTCAAGGGGAGACCCTACTACTGGCTGGGCGGGGAGATGGACAGGCCCTCCGCCGACCCCGGGTCGGACCACACCGCGATGCTGGAGAATTACATCTCGGTCACCCCGCTCCACTACAATATGACCGACTACCGTCTCCTTCCCGAACTGGAGCAATGGAACCTTCCGGGTCCCGGGGAGAAGGGATAACCGGAAAAAATCTTCCCCCCTCCGGGTAGTTTATGGGATAATATAATCTCCGCCGGCCCGGGTTGATCCGGCTTGCGTCCGGCCGGGAATCCGGCATTTCGAAACCGGGGTTAATTCATATGAAAGCCATCCAGATCGTCATAACCATCGCGCTTCTCTTGACGGCCGGTCCGTTTCCGCTCCCGGCGGAAGAGGAGGCGGCCGGGGAATCGCCTTCGGAGATCGTCGAACTGATCAAAGATCTGGATGCTTCCGATCCCGCCGAGCGTCTGCGGGCCCGGGCCCTTCTGGCGGATATGGGACAGGAGGCGGCCCCGGCGATGCTGGCGGCGCTGGAGACCGCCGAAGAGGAGAAGGCCGTCGGCCTGATCGAGGTCCTCTCCTTCATCCGTTACCGGGAGGCGGCCCCGGCCGTGGAAAAGATCTGGAGGGAGTCCGATTCCCTCCCCCTGAAGTTGCGGGCGGCGGAAGCTCTCTGCCGGTTCGATCATAATTACAACCGCTACCAGGGCTATATCCTCAGCCGGGTCCGTTCCGGAGACGAAGAAGACCGGTTGCTGGCGATGCAGTCGCTGGGATATATCGGGGACCGGCGGGTGGTCGAGCCCCTGGTCGGAATCTTCTACGACCAATCCCAGCCCGACCGGGTCCGCCAGGCGGCGGTCTGGGACCTGGCCCACACCCCGGTCCGGGAGTCGGCCGAGGCCCTGGTGGGGATGGTAAACGATCCGGAGATTGACTGGTTTTTCAAGGAGATCATCATCGCCGCCCTCCGGCGCCTGGCCGGCCAGGGGGATATGGCCCCGGTGGTCAGCGAACTGCTCGAGGAGGCCCAGCGGTTTCCGGGGCGGTAAATTCCCCCGGGGAACCCGAAAAGAGGAAAGAAGACCGTGACCGCGCCAGTGATATTCCGCCGGACGGCCGGGCTGCTCCCGGCCGGGATCTTTACCCTGGCCCTCCTCCTCGGGTCCGGCTGCCGGCCTCCGCCGGAGGAAGACGTCCTCCTGCGTTACCGATACCGTCCGGGCGAGACGCTGGTTTACCGGGTTTCACTCCGGGGCGAAGGGGAAGTCCTGATGACGATGAGTGTCGAGGGGGAGGAGCGGGAAGAAGAGGACCGGATCCCCCTCCCGGTCAGTCTGGAAGGCGATTACCTGATGGAGCTGAAGGTCGAGGAGGTCTCCCCGGAGGGGCGGGCCCAGCTTTCCCTGAGTTACCGGGAATTCAACCTGTCTTCGGTCAGCCGGATCCGCGATCGGGAGATTGTCACCTCCCTTACCGACCGGGGACTGACGATCACCGAAGACGACCGGCTGATCAGCGAGATCGGGAGAGATGATGACGGCTATCCTCTCCGGGGGGTGGTCGGGGAGGAATTCCGGCTCCGGGTCGATGACCGGGGTACGGTCCTCGAGGCCCGGGTCCCTCCGGCCCCCGAGCGGATCTTTCCCTCGCTCCAGTTCGACGCCTTTCTCGAGCGGATGCAGCCGGAATTCCCCCGGGAACCGGTCCCGGCCGGCGCCTCCTGGTCCCGGACGGTCGAGGTCCCGGTTTCCGGGCTGGGGCGGCAATGGGACCGGGGCGAAAGGTGGGAGGTCCGACTCGAGTCGACTTTCCGGGGTTTTGACGATCGTCGGCGGGAGACCGCGCTGATCGACTTTTCCGGCAGTTACCGGCAGGAGACCCCGGAACTTCCGGAAGGTTCCGGTCTGAGATCGTCTTCACACCACCTGACCGGGACGTTCCAGTTTGATGTCCCCGGGGGCAGGGTTATCTCCAGCAGTTCCACCCTCCGGCAGAACCTCGAGCTCCGGGCCGCCTTCGACCAGGTCCTCCGGGGCCGGAGTCTCGATATCCGGGTCGAGGACAAGGTGGAGGTCTCGGTCCGGCTGGAAGAATAGTCAGGGAGGGAACGATGGAATATCTTCGACGTCAGGGAGAGGTTTTCCTGCTCCTGGTGGTTATCATTACCGCGGCCCTCTGGGGGGTCTCCCAGCTCTTTCCCCCCTTCAGCCTTCCCCAGAAAATCTTCCTGGCCTCCGCGCTCCTCTTCTGGGTCGCCGGGTTCGCCTACTGCATCTTCCGCTCCCGGTTTCCCTTCTTCAGGAAGCACTCCGCGACCATCGGCCTGGTCATCCTGATTCTCTACGTGGCGGTTCTCGGCCTGGCCACGGTCTCGGAGATCTTCAACCTGGGCTGGTTCGCCTGGCTCTGATCTCTCTCCCCCGGTCCAGGCGGCGGGAGATGAAGCCGACCAGTTCCGCCTGGGCTTTCTTCCCGTCGCCCCGGACCGGGATCGGCTCCCCGAAGCTGAACCGGACCGGGATCTCCGGGTAGATCTTACCGAAATCCCTCAGCCATCTCCCGGTCCCCCAGGCGTCGGTCCGGAGGGCGAAGGGGATAACCGGGACCCCGGCCCGCCGGGCCAGTTTCACCCCCAGGGAGTTGAACCGGGCGGGGTCGAATTCCGGCATCCGGGTGTTCTGGGGGAAGACGATCACCGAGATCCCGGCGGCGAGCCGCTTCGCGCCCTCCCGCAGAACCGTCTCCAGATCCTTCCGGGGATCTTTTCTCGAGACCGCGATCGGGTTCCGGCTGGCCAGGACCGGCCCGAAGGACGGGTAGCCGAGCAGTTCCTCCTTGACCACGAAGGTCACCTCCCGGTGGGGCTGGATAATCGAGGGGAGAGCGAAGGTCTCCAGGACGGACATATGGTTGCCGGCGAAGACGCCGGGGGTTTCCAGCGTCCGGAAGTTCTCCGTTCCCTCGATGGACACCTGGACCCCGACCGATTCCAGCGCCTCCAGGGTCCGACGGCTGGAGCGGATCCAGTCCTCCCCGGTGTATTCCCCCCGCCGGGCCTTTCTCCCGGCCTGGAAAACTATCTTCAGCAGTTTCAGATAGAAGACCGGGGTCGGCAGCCGGCGGGCGACCGCCCCGACCTTCCGCCGGGGGGGGCGGTAATCGCCTTCGACCCCGGCGGCGTTGTCCGGCGGGTTGTTCATAACACTACTTCCGGGCCGGGACCGTTGACCGGCGGCTGGAGACCAGGAGGATTACCCCGGCGATGACGGCGGGGACGCTGAGCAGCTGCCCGACCCTCAGGGGGAGGGGAAGGCTGTAGTCGGCCTGGGGAACCTTGAAGTATTCCAGGAAGAACCGGACGGTGAAGACGGTGACCAGGAAGAGGCCGGACAGCTCGCCGGGCGGGACCCGGCCCTGCCGTTTCCGGTAGACCGCGACCAGGAGGAGAAAAATCACCAGGTAGGCGGCCGCCTCGTAGAGCATCACCGGGTGGCGGGGGAGGAGGGGGTCGAGCCCGGCCCGGGGAAAGACGAAGGCCCAGGGGAGGGCGCTCTCGGTGCCGATGATCTCCGAGTTGAAGAGGTTTCCGATCCGGATTAAAACGGCGGACGGGGTGCCGGCGATCGCCAGCCGGTCGATCAGCCAGAGGTAAGACTGTCCGGTCCGGGTCCGGGTATAGAAAACGAGGGCGATCAGAACCCCGATCACCCCTCCGTGGCTGGCCAGACCGCCCCGCCAGATCTGGAGGACCTCTCCCGGACGGCTCAGGTAATAGCCGGGCTCGTAGAGAAAGCAGTGAGCGAGCCGGGCCCCGATCAGCGCGCCGGCCAGGACGTAAAGCAGCAGGGTTCCGAGGTCTTTTTCCGGGATCTTCTCCTTCCGGAAGATCCACCGGAGGACCAGGTAGCCGAGATAGAACCCGAGGGCGAAGAGCAGACCGTACCAGCGGACGGTGACCGGGCCGGCCCTGATCAGGTCCGGGGATCTGTCCCAGATTATCGAGGAGATTATCACCGGGCAACTCCCTGTCGCGATTTCGGCCCCGGGGTTGGTCAGGGGCCGACTTCCAATATATTGACCCCGGGGCGATCCGACAATGATTATTATATCTCCCCGGGCATTGGCGCGGAGTTTTTTATTCACAACCGGTCTCCCGGATGCTATGATGTCCTCCTTATCGTCGTTTCCTGTTCCGACCCCGGCCGACAGTCGCCGAGCTATGAGCCTGAAAGATGATATTCAAGCCCTGATCGGGGCCCTGGACAACCCTTCCCCGGAGGTCCGGGCCCTGGCGGCGGAGTCGCTGGGCGAGGTCGGCAACCCCGCGGCCGTCGACCCCCTGCTCAACCTCCTGGCCGCCGGAGAACCCGAGGTCCGCTCGTCGGCCGCCCGGGCCCTGGGCGAGATCAGGTCCCCGAAGGCCCTCCAGCCGGTGGCCAAGCTCCTCGAGGACGAGGAGCCGGAGGTCCGCCGCGCGGCCGCCCGGGCCCTGGAAGCCTTCGGCGACGAGCAGGCGCTCCCACCCCTCCGCCGGGCCGCCGGCGACAGCGAGCCCCCGGTCCGCTCGGCGGTCGCCCGGGCCCTGGGGGCGGTGGGGGGCGAAGCCGCCGTCGACCCCCTGATCGATCTCCTGGCCGAAGAGAAGAAGGACGAGGTCCGCTCCAGCGCCGCCGAGGCTCTGGGGATGACCGGATCGGACCGGGCGGCCCCGACCCTGATCGAGGCCCTCGGCGATGCCTCGTTTGTGGTCCGGGCCGCCGCCGCCAACGCCCTGGGAAAGATCCGGGCGGAGGAGGCGGTGGAGGAGTTGGTCGAGGCCCTGAAGGACAGGGAACCCCAGGTCCGGATCAGCGCCGCCCTGGCCCTGGGGGAGATCGGGGCGGACGAGGCGGTCGACCCCCTGATCGGCACTCTCCTGGAGTCCGGTCCCGGCGCGGGGGAAGCCCCCCCCGAGGCCCTGGGCCCGGCCGAACCCGAACCGGCACAGCCGGAGGAGGAGGTCAAGATCGAGAAAGGAGCGCCTTCCGAAGAAGAAGAGCCCGGGGAGGAGGAAGAGGAGTCGCCGGAGGAGCGGGAGGAAGAACGGATCCGGAAACTGGCCGACTCGGTCCTCGACCGGATCGGGGATCGGCGGGTGGTTCCCTCCCTGCTCGAGGCCCTCCGCTACGACGATACCGGGGTCCGGCGGGCCGCCGCCTTCGCCCTGGGCCGGATCGGGGACCCCCGGGCGGTCAAGCCGCTGCTCCAGATCCTCCGGGAAGACGACCCCGAGCTCAAGCAGAGCGTCCTCACCGCCCTCGGGGACCTGAAAGACTCGCGGGCGGTCCGGCCCCTGATTGAGCTTTACAAGGAACAGGAAGACGCGGTCAAACAGATGATCAGCCGGACGCTCGACCGGCTGGTCGACGAGCGGGCGCTGGAACCCCTCCAGGCGGTCCTCGACTCCGGGGAGCCGGAAGACCGGGCCCTGGCCCTGTCCTTTCTCGGCCAGGTGAGCACCGGCCGGTCGGTCACCTTCCTGGTCGCCGCGCTCGACGACGAGAACCCCGAGATCCGCCGGGAAGCCGCCCGTTCGCTGGGACGGCTCGGGGACGAGGCGGGAATCCGGCCCCTGATCCGGGCCCTCGGCGACGAAGACCGCAAGGTCCGGGCCGCCGCCGCCGAGGCCCTGGGGCGGATCGGTTCGCCGGAAGCCCTTGACCCCCTGATCAAGACTCTCCGGGACCCCGAGCGGGAGGTCCGGATCGGCGGGGCCGCCGCCCTGGGGAGGCTCGGGGACGGCCGGGCCCGGGAGCCGGTCGAGGAACTCCTCTCCGACGACTCCTCAATGGTCCGGGCGGAGGCGGCCGACGCCCTCGGTTCGATCGGGAATCCCAAGTCGGTCTCCGCCCTGCAAGCCGGCTTGAAAGACCAGACCAACGAGGTCCGCTCGGCCTCCGCCCGTTCCCTGGGAAAGATCGGGAGCAAGGAGGCGGTCCCCGCCCTGATTGAAACCCTGAAGGACCACGTCCCGATGGTGGTGGATAACGCGGTGGCGGCCCTGGGAAAGATCGGGGACCCGGCGGTCACCGGGCCGCTGATCAAGCTGATGGAGACGGCCCCGGGGAACGTCCGGCGCCGGATACTGGAGGCCTTCAAGAATTTTGCCGATCCCTCGGCCCGCCCGGTCCTTCTCGAAACCCTCCGGGAGGGAACCCTGGAGGAGCGGGTCCGGGCCGCTGAAGCCCTGGGGGTGATCGGCGAGGACCGGGACGCCGGGGTCCTGACCGAGGCCCTCTTCTTCGACGCGGCCTCGGTCCGGGCCGCCGCCGCCCGGGCCCTGTCCCGGATCGGCGGGGAGGGGGCGGTCGACGTCCTGGCCCGGGCGGTCCGGGATCAGGACCGGGAGGTCCGGCGGGCGGCGGTTCTCGCCCTCGCCGGACTCCGGGACGACCGCGGCATCCCCGCCCTGACCGAGGCGGCCGGGGACCCGGTGCCGGTCGTCCGGGCGGCGGCGGTCTACTCCCTGGGGGAACTGGGAAACCGGGAGGCTTCGGAGACGGTGATCGCCGCCCTCTGGGACCGGGACCAGGAGGTGACCCGGGCGGCCGCCCGGGCCCTGGAGAAGCTGGTGGACGAGAAGCTGATCGACCGGCTGATGGAGATTATGAACGACGACAACCAGCAGGTCCGGAAGCTGACGGCCACGCTGCTGGCCTCCTTCAAGAACCGCCGGGTGATCGAGACCCTGGTCGCCGCCCTCGAGGATCCCGAGGGGTCGGTCCGGGCCGGCGCCGCCCAGACCCTGGGGAAGATGGAGGCGGAGGAGGCGGTCGAGGGGCTGCTGAAGATCCTGGATGACCCGGAGACCCAGGCCCGCCGGGCGGCGATCGACTCCCTGGGCCGGATCGGCGACCGGAGGGCGGTCAAGCCCCTGCTCGAGGCTCTCCGCCACCCCAACCGGGGGGTCCGGAGCCGGGCGGCCACCGCCCTGGGGATGATCGGAGACCGGAAGGCCCTGAAACCCCTGTCCGAGGCCCTCTCCGACCCCGAGAGCTGGGTCCGGCGGGCGGCGGTGGACGCCCTGGGCCGGATCGGCGGGGAAGAGGCGGCCCGTCCGCTGATCCGGGCGCTGAAGGACGGGGCCTCCGCGGTCCGGTCGACCGCGGCCTCGATGCTGGGAAGGATCGGGGAGGAACGGGCGGTGACCCTCCTGGTCGAGGAGTTGCGGGGGGGCGACCCCTCCGGGCGGAGGGCCGCCGCCGACGCCCTGGGAAGGATCGGGGATGAGTCGGCGATCGGCCCCCTGGTCGGGGCGCTGGCCGACCCGGAGATCTGGGTCCGGCGTTCGGCCGCCCGGGCCCTGGGCCGGATGTCTCCGGGCCGGGTCGTCCCCCTGGTATTTAAATCCCTCCGGGAAGAATCCGACCTCGACCGGGAGACCGCCGTCCGGGCCCTGGAGGACATCGTCGACCGGAGCGCGGTGGAGTGCCTGATCGAGGCGGTCTCCGACCGGGACCCGGAGACCAGGAAGATCGCGGTCCGGCTCCTGGTCAGGCTCCGCGACCCCCGGGCGATCGAACCCCTGATTTCCGCCCTGCAAGACGAGGACCGGGAGATCCGGGCTCGGGCCGTCGAGGCCCTGGGTGAGATCGGGGATGAGCAGCCGGCCGAACCACTGGTCGAAGCCCTCGCCGATCCGGCCCCGGCGGTCCGGGTGGAAGCGGCCCGGGCCCTGGGCCGGATCGGCGGCGGGCGGGCCCTGGAGAGCCTGATCGGGGTTCTCAAGGATGAACGGCTCGACCTCCGCCTGGCGGCGATCTCCGGGCTGGAGAGGATCGGCTCCCGGCGGGCGGTCGATCCGCTGCTCGAACAGCTCCAGGACCCGGAACGGGAGATCCGGCGCCGGGCCGCCGCCGCCCTGGGCAAACTCGGGGACAGCCGGGTGGCCGCGCCGCTGATCGAGTCCCTCCGGGACGGGGAATCCTGGGTCCGGCGGGAGGCGGCCTCCGCCCTCGGGGCCCTGAGGGAATCCCGGGGCGTCCCCGCCCTGATCGAGGCTTTATCGGACGAATCGGAGGCGGTCCGGGAGGCGGCCGCCGGGGCCCTGGCCCGGTTGCCCGACCAGCGGGCGGCCGCCCCCCTGGCCGAGTCCCTGAAGGATGCCGCCGCCGGGGTGAGAGCCGCCGCCGCCGCCGCCCTGGGCCGGATCGGGGACGCCTCGGCCCTCCCGGTCCTGATCCGGGCCCTGAAAGATTCCGACGAAGGCGTCCGGACCGGCGCGGTTCTGGCCCTCGGCGAACTGGAGTCCAGGGACGCCGTCCAGCCCCTGATCGAAGTCCTCGAGGACGACTCCTCCTCGGTCCGGAACAGCGCGGCCCTGGTCCTGGGCAAACTGGGCGATGTCCGGGCGGAGAAGGCGGTCGCCGGGCTCCTCGAGGACCGGGAGAGCGGGGTCCGGGCCACCGCCGCCGCCGTCCTCGGACGGCTGGGCGACCCCGACGCCCTCCAGCCCCTGATCGCCGTGGCCGCCGACCGCGATCCCTGGGTCCGGCGGGCGGCGGCCTCCGCCCTCGGACGGCTCCGGGATACCCGGGCCACCCGGACCCTCCTCGAGTTCCTGGTCGACGGGGACCCGGGGGTCAGGGCCCAGGCCGCCCTCGCCCTCGGCGAGGCCGGCGACAGCACCGCCGTCGAGCCCCTGATGCTCGCCCTCCGGGAAGACGATGCCGCGGTCCGGGCCCGGGCGGCGGAATCCCTGGGGAAACTGGGCGACGTCCGGGCGGTCGAGCACCTGATCGAGGCCCTGGAGGACAGCCACTCCGGGGTCCGGCAGGCGGCGGCGGCGGCCCTGGGCGAACTGGGGGAGCCGGAGGCGGAAGAACCGCTGCGGGGACTGCTCGACAGCGACAGCCCGTCCCTCCGGGCCACGGCCGAAGAAGCAATCCGGAAGATCAAGCTCGCCCTCCTCCCCCCGGGAGGCGAAGATTCCGGTCAGTGAAATTCCGGGCCGTCCGGCCCGGTCGTGAGTGGGTGATGAAGGGCAATTTTAACCGAACAGGAGGTTGATTATGGTCGCGAAGCTCCGGGGAGTCGTCTTCGACAATGACAACACGATCGCCAAGATCTATCCCGATCCCAAGACTTACTGGCGGGACGTGTTCCTGAAGGTGGTGGAGGAGTGCGGGGGCAAGGTGCCGGAGGGGAAGGAAGACGAGTATATGCTCGCCTACTACACCGGGAAGGGGTTCATCGAGAAGCTGCAGACGATCGGACTGAAGACCGGCTGGGACGAGTTCCAGCGGGTCAAGGGGGTGGTCGACGAGCGGGAACGGGTGGCCTACACCAAGGCCGGGAAGGCCGGTCTCTTCCCCGACGCGGTCGAGATTCTTCACTACCTCGAGCGGGAGGGGATCAAGATCGCGGTCGCCACCTTCACCACCAAGAACGTGGTGATGGAGGCCTTCCACCAGAAACCCGATGTCCCCCGTCCCCAGGGATTCTTCGACTGGAACGACTCCCTCCGGCTGAAGCTGGAGAAGCCGAACCCGAAGATCGCCGAGATCGTCCTCGAACAGATCGGCCTGGCGGCGGAAGAGACGGCGATGGTCGGCGACCGGTTGACCGACGTGATGATGGGCAACCTGGCCGGGATGACCACCTTCCTGGTCAAGCGGGCCGAGGAAGACGGCCCGGAGCTGGTCCGGACCCTGGAGAAGGAGATCGAGGAGGCCCGCTTCGACCCCGAATCCCACATCAAGGTCCCCGATTACCAGATCACCAGCCTGACCGAGATCATCCCGGTCCTGGAAGGGAAATAGT
>PWXJ01000308.1 GCA_003561965.1 PVC group bacterium | reverse complement strand
TTCCCCCCGTAGATACCCGGCTGGGGGCTGTAGGGGTAGTCGATCACCCGGGTGGTCCGGCCCGATCTTTTCCAGACGCTCTCCAGGCCGGTCCGGTCGGCCCGTTCGGCGGTCTCGGCCCTGACCGTCGGGGCAGCCAGGACAACCCCGGAAAGGAGAAGGATGAGGGGGGAAGTGATTGATCTGATAGTTGATTTAGACATCGCCAGAAGCCTCCCCGTTACCCCGGTATTAATAGGAATAATCGAAGCCGCGTAGAAGCATAATATCCCCGGGCCACTACCCCGATTCAAGGAAAACTAATCTATCCCATAGCGGGATAACTTGTAAAGAGAACTTTTTCCCCTCCCTTCATCCCCGGGCGGGAAAGTTTGACATCCCGGGGGAAAATCTGCTATCTTTCCGCTGTTGCTGGTGCCTGCCGGGGCGGAGGCTGACGGTTCCCGGTGATATCTCCATATAGACAGTACCACGACCGGACCGGTTATGGAAAGAAAAAGTTTCTTTCGGCTCGCCCTCCACCTCCTCTGGGGGTTCCTGATCGTTGTCATCCTCCTGCTCTTCTTCCGGGAGCGGCTCGGGGACATCCCCGGCCTGGTCCGGAGATTGCGGCGGGATCCCCAGGCCCTGGTCTCGGTCTTCAAGCCCCGGGATATGGCCGGCTTCGGCTTCTCCCCGGCCGACCCCGACCACCAGGCCGCCTGGAGGACCTCCGGGACCCGCCTGGAGGCGGTCGACGGGCTCTGGGGGGAGGATGAGACCTGGTGGCGGGTCACCTACCGTCCCACCGGCTCCCCCGGGCTCCTCCTGCTCGACGAGACGATGGGGGTGATGGACTGGCGGGGGGCGGAGAGTCTCAGCTTCACGGTTTACAACCCCCAGACCTGGCAGGTCCACCTCAAGGTCAAGGTCAAGGATACCGCCGGCAACGACTTCCAGCGGGGCATAGACCTCCCGCCCCTGACCCGGACCGCGGTCGCGATCCCGACCCGGGACCTCGCCGACCGGCTTGACCTGGGCCGGGTCGGGTACCTCAACCTCTTTCTCTGGCGGCCCTCCTCGGTCACCGATCTCTACCTGGTCGATCTCGGCTTCCCCGCGCCCGGCCGGCCCCTGGCCCCGGCCGGCCCGGTGAAGTTTATGGGGCTGCGGTTTCCCTCCACCGTCCGGCCGGGGGAGAGGGTCGAGGCGGCCTTTTACTTCATCGCCCAGCGGGAACTGGGGGACGACCACACGCTGCTGATCCGGCTCCGGAGGGGGGAGGAGATCTTCCTCCTCTCCCAGACCGACCCCCCGACCCCGACCAGCCGCTGGCGGCCGGGCCGGCTGGCCAAGGTCGGGCCGTTCGAGGTGGGGGTTCCTCCGGGCCTGGACCCCGGCCGCTACGGCCTGGAGGTGATCCTGGCCCGGTCCGTCCCCTCTCCCCGGGGGGTGGAGCTGATCTTCCAGACCTTCGACAACCCGGAGATCGACGGCCACCGGGTGGCGGAAATAATCGTGACGGACAGTCCGGAGATGTGATATAAAGATGTCGCCCCGACTGACCGGGCAGTCAACTCAAGCGCGGCTCCCAACCTCGAGGTAAAGGCCGATGAAAAGCAAGATTATCCCGACCGTACTCCTCTCCCTCCTCCCGGCGGCGGTCTCCGCCCCGCTCCTCTTCGGACAGGGGACCCACCGGACCGAGGTCCGCGAGATCGACCCCCGGCTGGAGCTGGTCAGCTTCAACCTCCAGTCGGTGATCGCCCAGGGGGAGATGGTCAGCGGCAGTTTCTTCTTCAAGGCCACCCAACCCCTGGAGGAGAACCTGAAAGTCTTCTTTCACCTGGTCCGGCCCGGCGAGGACCGGACCGTCCTCAACGCCGACTTCCACCCCCGCTACCGGCCCCGGCTCTGGGAGGTCAACCAGGTGGCGGAGGCGGGTCCCTTCGACCTGGCCATCCCCCCCAGCCTGGACCCGGGCGAGTACGATATCCGGGCCGGCCTGCTGGAGATCGTCCGGGAGGAAGACGTGGTCCGCTACGTCCGGGAACCCTACCTCAACGAGGATATCGAGAACTTCATCGTCGGCCGGCTGACGGTGGTGGAGACCGAATTCGAGGTGGCGGTCGGACCGGAAGAGGTCGACCTGATCGCCTTCGACGACCAGGCCGAGATCATCTTCTGGGAGACCCGGGGGGCGAGGGTGGAGTTTATGGGTTACGAGGACGAGGAGGAGGCGACGGTCTCCGCCGTCCGGGTCACCATCCTCCCCGGGGAGGACGAGTTCCCGGGGGTTTCCCTGGATAATTTCTTCCGGCTTCGGCCCGAACTGGCCGACTGGTCGACCTACGACACCCTCCGGTTCAACCTCTTCCTCCCTCCCGGCGCCCGTACCCGGCAGGTCCGGCTGCTGGTCGAAGACCGGGCCGGCCGGCGCTACCAGACCACCTTCCGGCTGACCCCGGGCCGGACCGAGCGGTTCGACCTGAGCACGGTCGATTTAAGCGGGTCGATCAATGTCGCGGCGATCAGCCGGCTCCGGTTGTGGACAACCGACCCGGCCTCGCCCTTCAACTTCTACGTCTCCGGCCTCCGGCTGATCTCCCGGGGACAGCCGACCGGAGAGCCGGCGGTGACCTTCGTCCGGATGGAGGCCCCCGAGCAGGTCTCCCGGGGGGTTCCCTTCCGGGTCCGGTTCTTCTTCAGCCTCAACCAGCCGGTCTTCCAGCGCCACAAGATCTTCACCCACGTCTACCGGGTCAACGATATGGCCGGCCGGATCAACTCCACCGCCCCGCTCTCCCCGCCGATCCGGAACTGGCCCCTGGACCGGGAGATGGAGGTGGATTCCGGGCCGCTGATGATCTCCCGCGACGCCCCGCCGGGCACCTACGTCGTCCGGGCCGGTCTCTATACGGTCGCCGACACCCCGAGCCGGGGCTACGTCCAGGTTGACGAATGGCTGGCCTATGACGGCGAGCAGGAGGTGTTCAGCATTACCCAGGCCTCCGAGGGGCGGATCGATTACATCAAGCAGCCCTACACCAACCCCGAGATCGAGGGCTGGGAGGTGGGGACGATCACCGTCGAGTGAGGAACCCGGGGAAAAAGTTCCAGGTCCTGGCGGCGGTTGTTATCGGGAAGGCCACGTTCGTTTACGGTTTCCTCCTCTTCAGCTCCCTGATCCTGGAACCGAACTGGATCGTCGTCGACCGGGTGGTGATCGAGGACGGAAAACTGGCCCGTCCCCTGGCCGGGATGACCATCGCCCAGATCGCCGACCTCCACCTCGAGGGGGGACTGGGGTTCCGGGAGCGGGAGCTGGTCCGGAAGCTCAACCGGCTGGCGCCCGACATCATCCTGATCACCGGCGACCTGGTCGAGGAGCCCTCCCCGGAGCTGGTCGAGGAACTGGCGGGAAGGCTCAAGCCCCGAATCTGGAGCTACGCCATCCTCGGCAACTCCGACCGGATATACCTTCCCTCGGACGGCTACCGGGAGCGGTGGCGGCGGGCCGGTCTCTCCCTGATCGGCGGGCGGGCCCTCCCGATGGCCGGGCGGGACGGGGAAATCTTCTGGCTGGGCGGGATCGACTTCCCCGGCTACCGGGTCCCCGGGATCGGGGAAAAGATCGACCGGATCCTGGAAGAGGTCCCCCCCGGGGCGCCGCTGGTCTTCCTCTCCTACGACCCCGACCTGGCCCCGC
>PWXJ01000201.1 GCA_003561965.1 PVC group bacterium | reverse complement strand
GCTCTGGCTGGTCGCCTACACTCTCCCCGATTCAAAAAACGACGGGTTGTGGTATCACAATCCCACCCTGCATTTCTGGGCGCTGAACGGACGGATCCACTGGATCACAGTCGATTACGAGCCTTTCTGGACCGACCTGGTCAACTACTCCTGGAACGGCTACCTGAAGGGGGTGGAAGGCATCGGTTTTCTCTTTCTTCGGGCAGTCCCGGTCAGCCGATTCCTCAACGGGCTCAACCTGGTCATCCTTCCCCTCGGGTGCCTGGGAATCGCCAACCTGGCCCGTTTTCTCGGGGCTGGGCGTTTCCCCGCCATCCTGGCCGGGGTTCTCTTTCTCTTCGTCCCCAACGTGATCTGTCACGCGTTCGACCTCTACATCGACGCCGCGGTGGCCTCCTTCTACATCGCACTATTCGCGGTGTCGGCCTTCGCCTTCCGGTCCCTGGAAAACGGCGTGGCTCCGAAGAAGTTCGTCCCCGCCCTGGGCTGCGCGCTGGGGCTCGCCCTCAGTTCGAAAGGGACGGCGGCGGTCCTCCTGCTTCTGGTCCCGGTTCTCCTGGGGATTTACTGGCGGAGGGCGGTCCGCCGTTTCAAGATATCCGCCCGGCAGGGGGTTGTCTCTATCGGACTGGTGCTCTTCGGCGCGCTCCTGATATCCGGCTACTGGTATCTGAGAAATTACATCCATACCGGGAGTCCCCTCTATCCGATCGGGCTGAGGATCGCCGGGCGGACGGTCTTCCCCGGGGTCGAGGTCTCCTCCCAGTTCCCCCCGCCGGACACCCCCTTGACCCGAGACTGGTCCCAGGTCCTTCGGGTGCTCTACAGCTGGATCGACAACCCCGCAGAGTGGCATCTGGCGCTGACGGAGGTTTCGCATAACTCAGGCGGGCTCGGTCTGCTCTGGCTCTTCGGCGGGGTCCCCGCCCTGACCTGGCTCCTGGTGATCATTATCCGCCGCCGACCGGAGATCCTCCGACCGGGAACCGGGGCCGCCTGGATCGGGGTTCTGTCGCTGGCGGCAGTTCTCTTCTTCGCTATGCCTCCCCGGCATAACCACAAGGCGCGGTACGTGATCTGGCTTTACGGGATCGGGCTGCCCGCTTTCGCCCTCGCCGCCGGGAGGATCTGGAGGGCCGGGTTGCGCTCCCGGAGGAGGTGGGGAAGAATCTGGGTCACCGCGTCAATTGCCGTCTTCCTGGCGCAGGGCCTTTACACCTTCGGGTATCACGTCAAGAGGATATCCCTCGCCCGCCAGGGAGTGAAGAGAGGTTCTTTTCAGCCCGCCCATCTCCTCCGGGCGGCCCGGGAGCCCTATCCTCCGGGCTACTACCTCCCGCAACTGAGGGAAAGCGTATTCCAGCGGATACTGGCGTTTCCGGAGCCGGTCGCCCTGGGGGGGATGGAGAGCTTCTTCGAGCAGAGGAACATCGTCGGCCACCTCACCCAGGGCGATTCCTTCGGGGTCCGACCGATCTACTTCCTCAGCCGGGAGCGGGCGGCCGATCCCGGCCGACTTTCTCGGTTTATCCGCGACCGTGGGATCCGGTTCGTAGTCTGGAACCCGCAAGTCCCGGTCCCGGAGACCCTGGGCCGGATAGCGGAGTACTGGGAGTTGATCCCCACGCGCTGGTATTACGTTCTGGCTGTCGATCCGGACAGGGGAGGGGAGGCTTTATGAACAGGAAAGTCGCCTCGGTCGCCGGCTTCGGGCTTTTATTCTTCTTCCTGGTATACCTTTTTCTGCCCACATTCTCCAACCCCCCTCACGTGGACTACTGGGAGGCTTTCTTCACCTTCCACCAGGTCCGGGCCGACCCGGACCTGGCGGTCTGGCCACACATCGTCAACCACGATCCCTGGCGGCACGGGACGTTCCGTCCGCTCTCCTACACCACCCTCTATCTTCAGCACGTCGTTTTCGGGCGCCGGTTCGTCTTCAACCATATCGCCAATTTCTTCTTCTACTGCCTCCTGCTGGTCCTCCTCTTCCGCCTGGGAAGGCGACTGGGGGCCCGGGGACCGGAGTTGGGGGCCTTCCTGGCCGTTTACGCGGTTCTCTACTCCCACTGCGATGTCCTTTCCCTGAACTTCCATATCTTCCTCGTGGCCGGTTTCGCCGCGGCGGTCGGGGCGTTCCTGCTCTACATCCGCTATCTGGAGGGAGCCCCCCCGGCGTTGCTCATCGTCGTGGGGCTGCTCTTCCTCTCGGCCCTGCTCGCCTACGAAACCTTTGTCTTCTGGCCTCCGGCGGTCCTGATTTTGCTATACGCCAAACGTCATCCCGGTGCCCCCCGGAGGGTCCTTAGTTTCACCGGATATCTGCTCGGGTTGCTCTACGGCATTTACGCGGCAATTTTTTTCTTCACCCGTTCCGCCTCCCATATCAGCGGCGATCTGCCCTCGGTACCGCTCACCGCCCTGACCGAGGGTCTGCTGTACTCACTCTTCAACGTCCTCTATACCGGGTTCGGGGTTAATGTCTTCCCCACCCTGGCTTATCCCGGACGCTATGAAGGCTACAGTGAAATGCTGGGCGTTATGCCCATCTCCCCGGCTCCCTGGCTGGTTCCCCTGGCCTATGCCGCCGCGACCGTAGCCCTGATCCTGGCCGGGGTGCTAACTTTTCTCCTTCTTCGACAAGGTAAAAGGCGGACCCTGGCTGTCGCCGCTTTTCTCGGCTACCTTTACCTGGGGAATTTTTCGATGCTGGTGGCGGCCCGGTCCACCACCACCGATATCAGCCACATCCTCCGCCAGTTCCGCTATCAGCTCATCCCCAACGCGATTCTCATTCTTCTGTCCGCGCTTATCTTCTCCGCTCTCTTCCAAGCCTCCCGCCGGTCGAGGGTGATCCTGGTGACTACTCTGACTGTGCTATTCCTCGGCAACAGTTTCTTTACCCGTCGCCACATCGATACCGTAACTACGAATTTATCCCCCTTGAAAGAACTGTTGAACAATATCCGGACCGGAATCGACCGGGGAGATATCACCCCCGATCGGCGGCTTTATCTTCCGGATGGATTCGCCGGGTCTTTTCCCCGCCTCTGCTGGAGCCGGAGTATGGGGAGGAAGATGTATGGTACCTACCAGTGGATCTTTTCTCCGGTTGAGCTGCGCTGTTTCAGTCTCCGCCCCGAAGGATCTTATTGGACAATGGATATGGACAAGGGCGTATACGTAAGAAGATAAATAATGGGCATACCCCCCCTCCACAATATTTTTTCCGGCGGGAAGCTAGCCGGATACTTTGTCCTTCTCCTTGCCGTTCTCATATTCATATTCGGTTCTTCCTTCGGCAACCCGCCCCGGAGCGACTGGTGGTCGGCGCTTTATGCCTTCCATCTGGTCGATGCTTCTCCCGGTCCCCCCGGATTTTCTTTTATTATCAACCACGATCCCTGGCGGGACGGCACTTTCCGGCCCCTTGCCCACCCGCTCCTCTACCTGACACACCGCCTCTTTGGTGCCTCTTTTCCGCCCTATCATTTAGTAAACCTGGCCGCCTATTTTCTCAGCGTTATCCTTCTTTACCTTCTCGGCAAACGGCTGGGTATAGCGAGCGGAGTCCTGGTCATCTTCCTGACTCTGTTTGCCCTGCTATTTACGCATTTTGATATTTTGACCTGGACCTTCCACCTCTCGATGCCGCTGGGTTTCTCCGCTTTCCTCGGCGG
>PWXJ01000018.1 GCA_003561965.1 PVC group bacterium | reverse complement strand
CGGGAGCGCGACCCTCACACCCTGGGTTTCGAGGCCGGTTACAGCACCGACATCGGCTTCGGCGGCGCCGTCTCCTGGGAGGACCGGAACCTCTTCGGCCGGGGGGAGCTCTTCCGGTTGAGAGTCTTCGGGAGCGAGGAGCTCTATTTCGCCGAGGGCCTCTTCCGGATCCCGGCCTTCCTCCACCCCGACCAGTCGCTCAACCTCTCCATCCAGCCGGTCTATGACCAGCCGCGGGCCTACGACAGTTACCGGATCCGGTCCGCCGCCCTCCTGAGACGGGACTTCGGCGATGCCTTCACGGTCAGCGGGGGGGGCGCCTATACCCTGGATTGGGTTAAACAATTCGGCCAGGAGCAGGAGTTCCACCTCTTCTCCATCCCCCTGAGTCTCAACCTCCGGATTGGGGGCGAACAACCCTTCCGGAGGACGGGGGCGCTCTGGTTTCTCCAGGGAGAGCCGTACTTCGACCTCAAGCGCAACCTCTCCTATATCAAGACCACCACCACCGGCCATTTCCTCCTCCGGGTTCCCGGGGTTCCTTTTCTGACCTCCGTGGCCCGGGTTACCGCCGGGAGTCTCCCGGAGGCGGACCTGAGAGATGTCCCGGCCGACCTGAGGTTCTACGCCGGGGGAGCCAACTCGATCCGCGGTTACGGCCATCAGCTGGTCGGACCCCTGGTCGGGAAGAAGCCGGTGGGGGGGCTTTCGCTCTTTACCACCAGTTTCGAGCTCAACTGCCGGGTGATCGGCGACTTCGGGGTGGCCGCCTTTCTCGACGGCGGGGCGGCCTTTATCGAGCGCACGCCCCGGTTCAACGAGGAAATCCTCTGGGGGACCGGGGTCGGCCTGCGTTACTTCACCCCGATCGGGCCGATCGGACTCGATCTCGGGTTTCCGCTCGACCGCCGCCGGGATATCGACGACAACTTCCACGTCTATGTCAGCATCGCCCAGATTCATTAAAGAAATTTTCCAGTGACTGAAGTTATCGGCCCGGAAAGATGAAAGAACCAGCGAAAAGACCTCTCCCCATCCGGATCGTCCGCCGGTTGGTCAAGTACCTGGCCCGGCTGGTCCTGGCGGTGATCGTCCTGACCGCGGCCGTCCTGGTGGTGATCCAGACCCCCCCCGGCAAACGGTTGCTGGCCCGGAGCCTGACCCGGCTGGTCAGCACCCCGGGGACAACCATCACCTTTCGCCGGATTTCCGGCTTTATTCCTTTCCGGGTCCGGCTGGGCGAACTCCGGCTCGGGGACCCGGACGGCGACTGGCTGGTGATCGAGGATACCCGGGTCAGCCTCGATGTCTTTGAGCTGCTCTCCCTCCACCTCCACGCCGAAAGCGTCTCCGTCGACCGGGTCACTTTTTACCGGATCCCGGGGTCGGGGGAGGAGGGGGGCGCACCCGCCTCCGGGCCGGGTTTCATCCCGGCCGAGATTCCCTCCTTCATCGTTGACCGGGTCCTGGTCCGGAAGCTGGCGGCGGACGAGGCGCTGTTCGGCCGGCGGCTGGAAGGTTCGCTCGAGGGCCAGGTCTCCAACAGCGTCACCGCCGGTCCCCGGGCCCAGCTTCTGTTCAGCCCCTACCGCCGGCCGGGCGAGGGGTTGTCGATCTCCGCCGACTCGGCCGCCGACCTCTCCCGGCTCCGGGTCGAACTGGAACTCGAGGAAACGGCCGGGGGTACCCTCGGGGGGATGGTATTTCCCGGCGACCCCGGGCCGCTCTCTTTCCGGTTCCGGGCGGCGGGCCCCCGGGAGGGGCTCGAGACCCGGTTTCAGCTCCGGGCTCCGAACCGGTTCGATCTCCGGGGTGACCTGGTCTGCGACCTCTCCCGGTTCCTGGTCGACGGGGAGGTGACCGCCTCCGTCCACCGCCCGCCGTTTCCGGGTTGGGAGGGCGAGGGAGAACTTACCGCCGGTCTGGCGGCCGCCGACGGCGGCCAGAACCTCGACCTCCGGATCGAGGGCCGGGGGTTGGCCGGCCCCTCCCTGGGGGTCGAACGGATCCTGGTCACGGCCGGTCTGGAAGACCTCTTCCGGGGGATCGGAGGCGAGATCTCCCTGGAGGCTTCCGGGGTGACCACCCCCCCCTCCGATGAAGACCTGGCCGAGCCCGGCGACCTCTTCAACGAGGTTTCCGGGCTGCTGGCCTTCACCGGCGGAGCGGCCGCCCCCCGGGCCGATCTCGAGATCCAGGTCCTGGGTTATACCTTCCCCGGTCTCCTCCGCCCCCCGCGGGATGTCCGGGTCCTGGATTTAACCGGCAGCCTCACCGCCGACCGGCTGGAGCTCGACCTCGAGGCGACGGGAGAGCGGGGATTCACCCTGGAAGCCGGCCTGGCGGCCGCCGTTCGCTACTCGACCGATCCCCCGGCCCTGGAGTTTCCCGAAGACGGGAAACTGGCCGGTTCGCTCACCTCGGAGATCGACCTGACCTTTTTCAATAACTACCTAGCCCTCACCCGCCAGTTCCTCGGGGGCCAGGTCGAGGCGGAACTCGGCCTCGACGGCACCTGGGGCCGTCCCCTGCCCCGGGGGGTAGTCGTCATCACCCGGGGCGAATACCGGAATCTGAACACCGGGACCTCCCTGGATAACCTGGTTGGGCGTCTCCACTTCACCGACGACCGCCTGGTCCTGGAGGAACTCACCGCCCGGACACCCCTTCCGGCCCGGCCCCTGCTCCTCGGCTGGACCCGGTTCATCCCCGGGATCGGTTACACCCCGCTGGCGGACCGGAGGGCAATCACCGAGCGGGGCCGGATCACCCTCTCCGGTTCCACCCGTCTCTCCCCGGAGGAAGGTTACCCTTCCTCCTACTCCCTCCGGTTCGAGGACGCCCTGGTGCTGGATATGGACCTGGCCACCGCCATCGTCTCCGGGGAGATCTCTCTCCAGGGCTCGCTGGAGGATAGCCGCCTGGCCGGCGAGGTAAAGATACGACACGCCGAAGGGAGGATCCCCACCCACATACCCGCCACCGTACCCGAGATCGAGGTGATCGAGATCAACAAGCCGGGGGAGGAGGAGCCCCGGCCTCCCTCCCGGCCTTCACCTTTTCTGGAGAAACTGGCTCTCGATCTGAGGCTCTTCGCTCCCGACAACGTGATCGCCAAGGGCCGGGGACTCGATTCGGAGTGGAAGGCCGAGATCTCGGTGGCCGGAACCGCCGCCGATCCGGAGATCCGGGGAGGCCTGACCCTGCTCGAAGGGATCTTCATCTTTATGGGGGAGGAGATGACCCTCCGGGATTGCAACGTGATGATGGACGGCGAATATCCTCCCGCGCCCTATCTGACGATCAACGCCCGGATCGTCAAGCCCGACATCATTATGGACCTCCAGGTGGTCGGCCCGATCGACCAGCCCGAGGTGATGATCTCTTCCCAGCCGCCCTACCCGGACGACGAGATCCTGGCCCGGATCCTCTTCGGCCGGCCGGCCTCCCAGTTGTCCGGGCTCCAGGCGCTGCAGATCGTCAACGGTCTGCGGATCATCCAGGGCGAGGCGGGGTTCTTCGATCTCCTGACCGGTTTGACCTCTTTTCTCGGGACGATCCAGGTCGACTTCACCGACCTTGAAGGGGCCGACGATCAGACCGCCGTCCGGATCCGCTGGTCGTTGAGCCGGAGATTTTTCATCGAGACCCAGCGCGCCATCGAATCCCCCGATACCCTCTTCCTCGCCCGCTGGGAGCTGACCCGGAATTTCCAGCTCCGGCTCCGTTCCGGCTACGGCCTCCTCGGCGACGCCGCCTACCTCCACTGGCAGATGGACTATTAAATGGCTGTATCTTTAGATGGCCGTCCCTCGCCGGTTTTCCGGTTGCCCCCTCCCCGGGGGATGTTATACTGGCGAGGTTAATTTCACCCAACAACCAGGAGATTATCCCGGATGAAAATCAACCCTGCCGCCCGGACGACCGGTGATTCCATCACCCTCGGTGTCAATGAGATCGAGCCGCTCCTCCAGCCCCTCCCGCTCGACGTTAAACCCTTTGCTCCCCGCTCGGTTGCCCTGGAAAACCGCTTGGGCGAAACTATGACGATGCTGATCCGCCCGGCCCGCCCGGAGGAGGCGCCGGCCCTGCTGGAGTTCATCGCCGGGGAGTTTATCGGGGCGTCGGATCCGGAATCGGCAGCCGATTTCCTGGACCTGGCCGGGGCCCGGGTCTACGCCGAGCTGCTGGGCTGGTACCGCAACCGGGTCAAGGATCCTTACATCCTGCTCGGTCTCCGGGATGGCGAACTGACCGCCCTGGCCACCGGCCGGCTCCTCAACCGGGAGATCAACGTCGCCTTTCACACCCTGAGTTTCCTTTCCGGCTTTCGGGCCGGGACGGCGATGAACTTCGCCCGCTGCCAGTACTGCTTCGAGGACCTCGGCCAGGACGAACTCTGGTCGGCCTGCGAGAGCCCCTCCGGCTGGAAGAACTGGGCGGTCGATCTGGCCCTCCCCTCCTACCCCTGGCCCGACCTCCAGCACGAACTGGGGGGCGGCCGGGTCTATTACCTCTCCCGGGAGTACTGGGAGTCAGCCGTCCGGGGATATCTCTCGAAGAATTACGGGATCCGGCTTGAGCGGGAGGTTCCCCGGCACCTGGAAGAGAGGAACGATACCCTGAGTTTCCCCAGGGCCGCCGGGCCGGAGCCGGAGCAACCCCCGGAGCCGCCGCCGACCGAAACCCCGGGAGCCGAACCCGGCACCCCGAAACCGGCTCCTTCCCCCGAACCTCCGCCCGGGCCCTCGCCGGAAGCCCTCCCGCCCGCGCCGGGCGCCTGAGGCGGTATCGAGCGGACCGTGAGCGAATTGATCAAATCCCTGTTTCTCTTCCTGGTCCTGCTCAACCCCTTCCTGGTTATCGTCTACCTGGTCGACGTGGTCGAGAAACTGGACCGGAGAATCTTCACCCGGGTTATGATCCGGGCCGGCTTGATCGCCGGCGCGGTCTTCTGCGCCTTCGCCGTTCTCGGCGACGCCGTCTTCTCCGAGATCATCCGGGCCGACTTCGCCTCCTTCCAGATCTTCGGGGGGGTGATCTTTCTCCTGATCGGCCTCCAGTTCGTCTTCCGGGGACCCCAGGCGATCGAGATCCTCCGGGGCGAGTCCGAGCACCTCTCCGGGGCGATCGCGATGCCGGTCCTGATCGGCCCCGGGACCATCTCGGTCTCGGTGATCGTCGGCCAGCGCCACGACATCCTCGCCTCCTGCCTGGTTTCCGTCCTGGCGGTGCTGACCACGGTGGCGGTGATGCTGATCCTCAAGCGGATCCACGACTACGTCCGCCCCCGCCGCGAGCGCCTGATCGAGCGCTACATCGAGATCGCCGGCCGGGTTACCGCCCTCTTCGTCGGCACGGTCTCGGTGGAGATGATTATGCGCGGCCTCCAGGCCTGGGCCGGCAAGTTCTAACCCGCCCGGCCGGGCTATTTTTTTACCACCAGGCAGCCGGCCATAATATCGTGCAGCCCCTGCTTCTTTCTGGTGAAGCCGACCATAATGAAACCGATGAAGAGGATCAGGGCGGAGACCATCATCCCGAAGTAACGTCCGGAGGCCCGGCCGAACCCGATCCGTTTTCCCTCGAGGTCGGTCACCTTGATCCCGATCGCCAGCTTTCCCAGGGTGGCCTGGGCGGAGGAGCTCTCGAGGATCGCGTGGTAGAGCCAGGCGATCGCGATACCCAGGACGTTGCTCAGTATTCTCAGGGCTTCCTGGCCCGCTCCCGTCAGGACTATCAATAAGCCGAGAAAGAACCCGAGGATAAACCCGGCGAACCCCAGAACTATCCCGTCGATGACCGCGGCCGCCACCCTCCTCCAGAAACCGGCGTAGATCGTCCCGGGTTCAGTTCCGAACCCGGCCGTCGGTCCGGCGGTGGGTATCAATTGGGGAGTCGCGGGCGGGGGCGGGGGTTGATCCGGCCATTCGACGCCCCGGAGGTCCCGGGCCGGCTGCCAGTCTTTCATCCCCTCAGTCCAGACCAGGTGGTCGGGGGTGATCTCTCCGGCCGAAACCAGATCTCTCAGTTCCCTTTCCGGGACCGGGCCGAATTTATTCCGCCCGTCCGAGTAGTACCAGGTGCTCATCGGCGGCCTCCTTTGCGCTGTACCCGTTTGCCGGGGTTATATTACTATCTCTGACTCATCATATCTATTATAAGTCAACATTATCCGACGGCCGGGCCGCCTCCCGCGCCGGAATCGGAAGGACAGGGGGATGACAATTACCGGGATCGAGACCGAACTGACCACGGCGGCGACCGACCTGCTCCTGGCCCTGCTCTGCCTGGCGGGGATTTTCATCATCGGCCGCTCGCCGATCCGGAGGTCCGAGAAACAGCGGGCCCTGGTCTGGATCTGGGCCTTCGGTTTCCTGGGGGCGGCCGGGCTGCTCGGGGCGGCGGTCCACGGGCTGGAACTCCCGGCCGGCCGGGAGACTTTTCTCTGGCAGCCGCTCTACCTCGCCCTGGGCTGGACGGTCTCCCTCTTCGCCGCCGGGGTCCTGATCGATCTCCGCTCCCGGCCGCTCCCCCGCTGGTCGCTCGCCGCCTTCCCGGCCGCCGGGGCGGCCTTCTACGCCGCCACCCTGGTCTTCGCCGGCGCCTTCATCGTCTTTATCCTCTACGAGGCGGCGGCCCTGCTCTTCGCCCTCGGTGCCTACCTCTATCTCTACTTCCGGGACCGGAGTTCCTACAGCCTCTGGATGGCCGCCGGGATCGCGGTCAGCATCGCCGCCGCCGGGGTCCAGGCTGCGGGAACGGTCTCGCTGCGGATCGTCTGGGAGTTCGACCACAACGGGATCTTCCACCTGGTCCAGGCGGCCGGGGTGGTCCTCCTGCTCAGGGGCGTGCTGCCGCCCCGGGTTCCCCGGACCCCCGGACCAGCTCCCGGGCCAGGTCCGGCCGGTCGGTGATCAGACCCCCGATCCCCCTATCCAGCAGCCGCTCCATCTCGGCCGGGTCGTTGACGGTCCAGGCGGCGGTGAAGATATTCCGGTTGCCCGCCGCCCGGATGAACCGGCGGGTGGCGACCGGGAGCGGCCCGCTCCGGGGGGGGACCAGGAAGGCCTCGAAGCCCGGGGAGGAGAGCCCCTCCAGGCCCAGCCAGGCGGCCGGGAGGAAGCGGATCACCTCCCGCCGGGAGGCGTGGGTGGCGATCTCCGGGCCGACTTGTCGGAAGCGGAGGAGGACTTCGTGGTGGAAGCTGGCCGCCAGGGTGAGGCCGGTTCGTTCGAACTCCCGGATCAGCGCGACCACCAGGTCGGCCGCGGCGGGGTCGTCTTCCTTGACCTCGACGATCAGGTGTTCACCCGGCAGGGCGGCGAAGACCTCCCGGAGGGTGGGGACGGCCACCCCGCGCCCCC
This sequence comes from PVC group bacterium, assembly GCA_003561965.1. Lineage (GTDB taxonomy): Bacteria > Auribacterota > Erginobacteria > Erginobacterales > Erginobacteraceae > Erginobacter. The sequence continues at coordinate 6,414 of PWXJ01000018.1, read as the reverse complement.
GGTAGGGGAATTCGTCCGGCGATCCCGGGGGGTGGAAGCGGTAACCGGCGTCGAGCCGCCGCAGTTCGGCCAGGGTAAAGCTATCGACCCGCCCGGAACCGTCGGTGGTCCGGTCCACGGTCTCGTCGTGGATCACCACCGGAACCCCGTCGGCGGTCCGGTGAATGTCCAGTTCCAGCGCGTCCACCCCCAGCTCGACGGCGCCTTTGAAGGCGGCCAGGGTGTTTTCCGGGAAGAGGTCGGCCCCGCCCCGGTGGGCGATCACCAGGGGACGGTCGGAGGGGAGGGTCCGGAAGAACTTCACCGTCTCCGCCGGTTTCCGCGATCCCGCGGCCAGGCGGAGGACGACCCAGGCGGCCGCCGCCAGCAGAACGATCCGGGTGATTGTCTTCATAGGTCGTTTTTCCTCAAGGATGACAGTCTCTCCCCGGTCCCGGTTCCGAGAAAGAGGGAGAGGCCGAAGCCGAAGGCCAGGGAGCCGATATCGGCCCAGACCATCCGTCCCGGGCTGAGCCCGGGGTAGAGGGTGACGGCGGACCCGGCCACCAGGCCGATGATCAGGGCGTAGGCCCCGGCGTGGAAACGCCTCAGGACCGCGGCGGCCGCTTTGGCGACCAGGCAGACCCCGGCGATGGTCCCCCCGGTGAAGAGGAGGATCAGGCGGAGATCGGGGGCGCCGAAACCGTGGCGGAGGGTGCTGTACATCCCCAGCAGGAGCAGGAGGAAACCGCCGCTGACCCCGGGGACGGCGGTGGCGACCCCCGAGACCAGGGCGGCGGCGAAGACCGCTCCGGCGGCCGGGAGGGTGAGTTCGGTGACCGGGGGGGAAGCGGCGGGGGAGGGGGCCAGCCCCATCCAGAGGACCAGGGGAAAACCGGCGGCGAAGAGAAGCAGGTAGCGGGGCCGGAGGGAGCGGATCCCCGAGCGTCTCAGCAGGTAGGGGAGGCTGCCCAGGATCAGCCCGATGAAGCCGAAGTTGGCCGGTCCCGGTGCGGCCGCCAGCAGCCAGCCGATCGCCCGGGCCAGGGCGATGTTGCCCAGCAGGGCCCCGGCGATCACCGGGACCAGGAAGGCCAGGTTCTTCTTCCAGCCGCCTTCGCCGGAGAAGAAGTTGCCGAAGGCGTCGACCAGTTCGTCGTAGATCCCGGTGATCACCGCCACCGTCCCCCCGCTGACCCCGGGAACGATGTTGCCCAGGCCGATCGCCACCCCTTTCAGGGCGTTGAGCGGGGAAAACGGCTTCTTCTCGAATCCGGCGGGGGCGGTCATAACGGGGGCGGGGTACCGCGTCCGGGGCGGAAACCCCGGAAGTCATAATAGCGGAAGACCCGGAAGACGTGGGCGGGGCGGCTTCCCCGGTAAACGGTGAAGACGACCGGCTCCGGGTCTCCCCCGGCAAAGAGGGGGAGGTAGGTCTCGTAATCCCGGCCGTAGCGGTCGTGGTCGACGAAGAGGGCGTCCCAGCCGGAGTGTTCGGCGGGGTCGAACCAGAGCAGGTACTGGTCGGGCCGGGGGTGGAGGGTGGTCACCGCGGTCCGGGGGGGAAGCTCGGCGGCCAGCTGGGAGGCGGTGAAGGGCCGGTGGGCGAAGACGAAGGTCCGCCCCGGACTTTCCATCTCCGCCCGGATCTCCTCCACCCGGGCCGCCGCCTCCGGCCAGCCGTAGAGGTCGTTGGTGATGTCGAGGTTGTGGTCGAAGGGCTCGAGCGGCTCGACCGCCGGGACGATCCGGTTCAGGGCCGACGAGGCGGCCCGGGCGGCGTTGTAGAGCGGGGGCAGGATCGGGAAGGCCATCCCGGCGTACATCCCGGCCACCATAAACAGGGCCAGGCCGGCCCCCGCCCGGTACCAGCCCCGCCAGCGCCGGGCGGTCCGGGGATCGGCCAGCCGGGCCGCCAGGACCCCGCCGGCGGCCAGCGCCCCCGCCCACCAGCCGGGGAAGGTCCAGTGGGGGAGGATCTTCCCCCCCGAGCCGGCCAGGATGAAGAAGGCGAAGACCGGGAGGCTGGTCCAGAGGACCAGCAGTTCACCCTCGCTCTTCTTCTTCTTCCGGAGCAGAACCGCCGTCGCCGCCGCCAGCAGGCCGAAGACGATCGGCGAGGCCACCCCCAGCTGGCCGCCGAGGGCGGCCAGGAACCGGTTGAAGGTGAAACTCCACCCGCCCCCGATCCCGTGGCCGAGCTGGAAACGGTAGGAGATCCAGTCGTGGCGCCAGTTCCAGATGACGTTGGGGAGGAAGACCGCCGCCCCGGCCAGCCCGGCCAGGTAGGGCCCGGCCCGCCGGAGCTGAGACCGGTATCTCCGGGAAGAGGCCAGATAGCCGAGGAGGCAGGGGACGAGAAGGAGACCGTGGTACTTGCCCAGGGCGGCCAGCCCGCCGGCTCCGCCCGCCGCCAGCCACCAGCCCGGACCCTCCGCCTTCAGGGCCCGGCTGAAGCAGAGCAGGGCCAGGCACCAGAAGAGGTTGAGGACCGCGTCGGGCATCAGGGCCAGGGAGAGGAGGTGGTAGAGGGGGAGGAGGTGGAGGAAGACCGTGCCCCGCCAGGCCGCTTCCGGGGAGGCGTTCTTCAACGCCCAGCTCCGCCAGGCGACCAGGGTCAGGGCTGCCAGCACGATCGGCCCGAGGCGGGCGGTGAAGTGGCTCTCCCCGGCCAGGCGGAGGGGGAGGGCGGCCAGGAGGACCCCCGGCGGGTGGTCGAAGTAGCCCCAGGCGGGGTGGCGGGAGTAGACCAGATAATGGGATTCGTCGACCCCCAGCCCGGCCCGTCCGGCCAGGGCCAGCCGGAGCAGGGTCATCGCCGCCAGGAGGATCCAGAAACGGCGGACCCGGCGGTCGGTCAGGTTGCGGTCTTCGGTCTCCATCCCGGTCCTTCCAGGAAGAAAAAGAGCCGGGCGGCCGCCAGCGCCCCGATCGAACCCAGGGCGGCCCCGGCGATACAGTCGGTGATGAAGTGCGTGCCCACGTAAACCCGGGAGACGGCGATCAGCGAGGCGAGCAGGAGCAGGGGGACCGCCCCCCGGCGCTTGACGAGCAGAGGATAGACCAGGGCGTAGAAGGCCATCGTCGAATGGCCGGAAGGGAAGGCCTTGCCCCCGGCCGCCACCGAGGGGTCGGGGGTGTTGATCCACACCTCTCCGAACTCGATCTCCTCCTCGAAGTATCTCAGGGGCCGTTCCCGGTCGACGATCAGCTTGGTCTGGCGGAGGATCCCGACCACGAGCAGGCCGATCGCCAGCATCGAGACGAAGTGGAGGAGAAATCTCCGCCGGCCCTCACCGGCCAGGAGGGCGGCGGTGATCAGGAGGACCGTCCAGCTTCCCAGGTGGGTCAGGGCGACGAAGATGTCATCGAGCAGGCCGCTCGACCAGGAGTGGTTGATGAAGAAGAATATCCGGATGTCGATCTCTTCCGCCAGCGCGATCATCGCGCCCATAATTCCACAACCCTCTTCCCCCGGTCAACCCCTAACGCCCGCTCTTTCCCCGCCGTTACGCGATCCGGCGTGGCGGCCGGCGGGCTGGGGTCAGTAGGCGTCCCGGACCGCGCGGACCCTGAAAACTTGGGTCTTCCAGTCGGTTTCCATCCAGCCGGAATTGAAACCCACCCGCCAGGCCCTGTCTTCCCAGTCGGCGGTTGCTTCCGAGGTGCTTGACCAGTAGTTGGCCAACCAGGTGTTCGGGAAATAGGCGGGGTCGATAGCCGGGCCCCAGCGACCCGTGTTGACGATCGATTCCAGCTCCCGGCGGTTGGGCAGCCGCCAGTCGCTGTAGCCGGCGAAGGTCAGGCCGCCCGCCCAGCTGACCGCCTGCCACCAGGTTCGGGTTCCCCCGTTGTAGCAGCCCGCCGCGTTCCCGTCGGCGGCCCACATCAGCCCGGTCACGTTGTCGATTGTGACAAGGTCGCCGGCGATCAGCCGGGTCTGGTAGTTGAACGCCGCGCCTTTCTTGAGCTGGCCGTCGTCGCCGTGACTGGCGTTGATATTCGATCCGGTAGTGAGCAGGCCCCTCCGGCTGGGCGGGCCGGGGTCGATCACCATATCTGTGGATCGGCCGAAAGAGAACCGGGTCACTCCCCGAACCGCCCAGAGGCCGGAGGCGGGCCGGAAGATCGCGATTTCGGCCGTCCCATTTCCGGTATAATCACCCGGTATCGGCTGGTCGGTGTTCCTGCCGAAGCGAACCCGGGTGACGCCGCGGACCGCCCAGAGGCCCGAGGCCGGGCGGAAGATCGCCGGGTCGTCGACCCGGTTCCCGTTGTAATCCCCGGGGACCGGGATGTCGCCGGAGGCCCCGAAGTGGAACCGGGTCACTCCCCGGACCGCCCAGAGCCCCGAAGCGGGCCGGAAGATCGCGATGTCTCCCACCCCGTCGCCGTTGAAGTCGGCGGCCGCCGCCGGCCGGACCGGCACCGCCAGAAGAACCACGGCCAGGACCAGCGCCCCGGCTGCTATATACCAGCTCTTTTTCATACCTGTCTCCTTTTTCCAGTCCCCTGACGGAGACTGACTCTGCTTAGGGCCGGACAGAGAAAACCCCGGCCGGTACCGAAATGTTCCCGACCGGGGCGCGGCAGGATGGTCTGGTCAATCAGGACAATAGTTTCCCCGGACCTCGATCTTTCTCGACCAATATACGGCCCGATTTCCCCGTTGTCAACGCGATTTTGGAGTATTCCGCCGGCGTGCGGCCGGTCACCGGCGGGAGGCCTCCCAGGGGTAAACGCCGGTCCAGCGCCCGTTCTCGATCAGGACCAGCCCGGAGGCCCGGTCGCCCTCGACCTCCCCGAGAAATCTCAGGCTGACCTTGGCCCCCTCGAAGTCGAGATCCCCGATATCCAGCGAGATCCCGGTTCCCCGGAGGCGGCCCTCCCGGACCGGGGCGGTGACCTCTTCGAGCTTGACCGCCCCCCAGACCTGCTGGAATTCCCGGGCGAGAAAGAGGCTGATCGGGAGCCGGTCGTCTCCGGCGGTGATCTCCCCGTTCCAGTTGCCCTCGACCGGGGCCGGGATCAGCCAGAGGTAGAGGTCGGCGACGTCGTAGATGCTCTCCACCTCCAGGTGGTGGTCCGGCTCCCACTCGCCCATATGGAACTGGTGGGAGACCACCCGGCTCCCCGGCCGGAGCTGCTCCAGCAGGTGGGGACGGAGTTCCAGGTTGACCGAGGGGAGGAGATAGATCGCCACCACGCTGGCTTCGCTGAAGTCGGTCTCGAAGATGTCGGCCACGTAGAAGGTGACCAGGTCCTCGACCCCGTCGATGGCGGCGTTCTCCAGGGAGTCTTCGATCCTCCTCGGGTCGAGGTCGACCCCCACCCCCGGAACGCCGAAATACTTCGCCGCGGCAATCACGATCCTTCCGTCGCCGCAGCCCAGGTCGTAGAGGATGTCCCCGGGCCCGACCCGGCCGAGCTCGAGGATGGCCTCGACCACGTTCATCGGCGTGGGAACATAGGGGACGTCGAGTTCAACCCCGTCGGCGTCCCGGGCCCAGTAGTCCTCGACGTCGTCGGGGAAGAGGGATTGAAATCCGTTATCCGCCGGCGGGGCCGGGGAGGGGTGATGGGTGTCGCCGAGGGCGGTCCGCCCCAGGAAGGCCAGGGCCAGGATCAGCAGTATCTTCATTCGAGTTATCCTTTTTCGCTTGGTTGGTCCGGTTGACGGGGGAGACAGTATCGGACTGCCGGTCCGGGTCCGGAATTAAGTATTCCCTCCCCGGGTCCGGTCCGAGATGAAGAACCCGGACTCGGTCTCGGCGATCACCCCGGCCGGGGGCGGCGGGGTGAGGAGGCTGACCACGACCAGGACCAGGACCGAGACGGCGAAGGAGTAAAGGCTGAAGTGGACCGGAAGCGGGCGGTTGATCAGGTAGTGGTAGAACCGGACCGGACCTTCGGCGGGGAAGGCGGGGCCGAAGCGGTGGAAGGCGCCGAAGAAGATCGAGGCGGCCAGCCCCGAGAGCATCCCGGCCAGGGCCCCGGCCCGGGTGGCCCGCTTCCAGTAGAGCCCGGCCAGGAGCGGGGCGACGAAGGTGGCCAGCATCACCCCGATCCCCATCCAGATCAGCCAGGCCAGCAGGGCGGGCGGGGAGATCGCCAGGGCGGCGGTGCCCAGGGCGATGACCACGATCGCCACCTGGCTGATCCGGGTGATCTTCCGGTCGGAGGCTTTGGGGTTGACCAGGTTGGCGTAAATGTCCCAGCCGAAGGCCGCCCCCACCGTGAGCATCAGCCGGTCGGTGGTGGACATCACCGCCGCCAGAACGATCACCGCGAAGAAGGGCCAGACGGCCGTCGGGAGGGCGTGCTGGATGGCGGCGACGAAGACGTTGTCCGGGTGGTCCACCGCCAGGATCCCCTCGGCGGCCATCGAGCGGCCGGCGAAGCCGATGATCTTGATCATATACATTATCACCAGGT
>PWXJ01000138.1 GCA_003561965.1 PVC group bacterium | reverse complement strand
TGACGAGGAAGTGGCCGATCACGATTATGCTCTCCGCCCTCGGTTGCCCGTTGCGCTGTGCCTATTGCGATGTCCCGGCGGGCCGTTACGAGGCCCGTTCACCCGGCCACGTGGTCGAGGAGATCGCCGAGTGCGTGGAGAGGTTCGGGATCCGGGAGATTCTCTTCCAGGACGAGACCTTCACCCTCAACCGGACCCGGGTGCTGGAGATCTGCGAACTGATCCGTTCCCGGAGTCTGGAGGTGGACTGGTCGATTCGGGCCCGGCCGGACTACCTCGACCGGGAGGTTTTACGGGCGATGAAGGGGGCGGGCTTGAGCAAGATTAACCTGGGGATCGAGTCCGGCAACCCCGAGGTCCTTAAGCGTATGAACCGGGATATTCCGCTCGACCGGGTGCGCAGGGCCGTCGCCTGGACGAAAGAGGAGGGGATTACCACCCTGGGCTTCTTCATCATTGGCTTCCCCGGGGAGACTGCCGGGGACATTGAGGACACGATCCGGTTTGCCCTCGAGTTGGACTGCGACTTCATCCAGGTCAACAAGATGGTTCCCCAGCCTCCCTCGCCGGTTTACCGTGAGCTGGTGGAGAGGTCCGGCATCGATTACTGGCGGGAATACACTCTCGGAAACAGTACAATTCTCAAGGCCCTGCCGGGAATCGGTTCGGACTTTGATCCCGAGACCCTGGACAGGATACAGCGGAAGTTTTTCCGTCGCTACTACTACCGCCCCGGCTACGTAATCAAGCGTCTGAAGAAGATCGGTTCCTTTAGGGAACTGAAGGGATTGTCCCAAGCGGCCCTGGCCATCCGCTGACAAGTTGGCCCGATCGGCGGGTGTCTTTGTTTATGTAATTTTAAGGTATGAATAATCTGAAAATCAGCGGGGAGCAATTGAAGATCCAGGTCTGGGTTTTTGCCCTGGTTATGCTCGGACTCTTCGCGGTGTTTTTGGTGGCGGTCCCGGTCCGCTCCGGTACCCCCCAGATCTTTCGGCTCAGGTATTACGCCCTCCAGCAGGGAGTGGAGGGGGGGCCTTTGAGTTCCTCCCTGGCCGATTTCGACTGGAGAAAGGCCTTTGTCTGGAGGGCCTCCGACACCGAGTACCGCCAGCGGCAGTTCTCCCAGTTTTTCGAGATCCTTACCCCGCGACTCTATGTCCCTTTGCGCTACCGGATTGGCCCCTTTCTTTGGTTTCCCTTTTCTCTCCTCTGTGCCTTTCTGATCGGGTTGATGATTGCCCTGGTGGTCCGCCAGTGGTCGGGCGAATGGTTGCCCGGCATCGTTGCCGGAAGTTTCTGGCTTCTGACCACCGAGGTCCTGGTCGGACATCACGCCCCGATCCGCTACGCCAAGGATTTGGCCACTCTCCAGATTCTGGGAATTATCTCGCTGCTGCTGGCGATACGGGGAGCCAGGCGGGGACGGCGGAATTTACTGATTGCTTTGGCCGGACTTATTTGGTGGCTGGGACTATTCACCGACGAATACATACAATTTATCTTTCCCGCCCTGGTGGTGGCGGCTTTTACCTGGTCCTGGCTCAAGCCAATCCGCTTCCGACTGCTGAGTATATTTTCATTGTTGCTGGCAGTCGGATTCATTCTCTTCTGGTTTGTTCTCCCTGATGTTATTACCCCGGACCAGAAGGAACCGCTGGTGAAGATGGTAGTCGGCGAGATGCCTTCTCTGGCGGATAAGGTGTGGTATAACTTCAGCTATTTAATCCTCAATACCCGAAATATTTTTACCTATACCCTCGGCTGGCCGCCTCCGCATTCCCCGGTCCAGACAGTCCTGGCTTCCCTTAACGGAATGATGCTGCTACTGCTGATCTGGATCAACCGGGCCTGGAGAGGATGGGGAAAAATGATCCTCTTCTGGGCGGTAGCTACCGCTGTTGTCGGGGGAGTACTGCTCCCCGAAGGAACCGATATTCTCCACCAGCATACCTATTACAACCGTCCGTTGGTCTCTCTCCTCCTGGTCGTCTGGGGACTGTTGACCGCGAATATATTCCGGTCTGGGCGGAAGCGCCTGGTCTCGGCCTGGCTGGCAGGATTGCTTTTAGTCGCGATTCTCAATCTGACGACCAACATCGCGTCAGTGAAGGCGCACCCCTATTTAAACAAGTATGGGGCGGAAGCGATCCTGGGGATTCACGACCAGGTCAGAAACGGCGAACTTCCAGTTCCGGCTTTCGTTTCCTATCCCCGGCATCGAGACGCGGTTAAGGGGGTTTACCGGGAACTGGAAACACTTGATTGGCATACGCGCGATGAAGGATCCCCGCCCTGGTCGCTCTACAGGTCCTTGATGCCGCGGCTCTATATCCGCCATTTTGAAAAAGGCCTGCTCCGGGCCGACCCCCGGCAGTTCAGCCGCTGGAAAGATGCCGACCCCCACCGGTACCGGGCGGCGGCCAGAAGTTTTTATGATCTGCCGACCGGGGTGGTCTGGGACTTGGAGTCCATCCGGGAAGCGGCCGGTCCGCCTCACCCCGGATTGACTTGGGAGTCCGATGACGGCCGGGAAATCGGGGCGGCGGTGATCGGAGATCTCCTGGGCCCGGCGCCGGCAGTTCTCCTGGATAAAGGAGTATGGAGAACGAGTCTGGAAGTTCCGATTTCCGATTCGCCGCTGGCCGCGGTGATCGCGGTCCGCCACGATGGTCCCGCCGCCTTGAAATTAAGTTCCGGGGCGATCTCCAGGGAAATTGAATGCGACTACGGTTGGTCCTGGCAACTCTTCGCCATTGACCTGGCCGCCGATTCATCCGGGATGGAGGCCATTCTGGAAACCGGAGGAGAAGCCGAGGTGATCGGCCCGGTCCTGGTCCCGGCGGAGAGCGTTGCCGATTTGCCAGCGCACCGTCGCGAAAATATCCCCCCAGCCGGAATCTCCCCTTGCTCCGGGTCCGGGGACGCCCCGGCGCTGGCCGTGCCCGTCACGGAGACCGGGAATCAACCTAACAGTATTAGGTAAAACAGGATGGGGAAAAACCTGCCATCACCGGCACCATCGCAACCCCGGAGTGCTTCGAATCCGGTCCGATTGCTTCGGCATCCGGCCGCGGCCCCGGTCTTGATCGGGTTTTTCCTCCTGTTGACTTTTGGCGCCGACCTGGCCTGGCCGTCCCGGAAGAGCTATTTCGCCACCTACACCTACGCCTTCAAGAATTTCACCGTCCTCCATCCCGTCCCGACCGAGTCCTTCATCACCCCCGGCGGGGGAGGTCAGGAGATATACTCCCCGCTCTATATGGGGTTGCTCCGGATATTCTATCGTATGTTCCCCCACCGCCTGACCGCGATGAGGGCTCTCTCGATCGTCGCCGCGGTTATCGGGCTGTATTTCCTGCTCCTGACGGTCCGCCGGCTTTATTCTCCTCCGGAAGGAGTCCTCCTGCTCTTTCTCCTCGTCACCTCTCCCATTTACCTGGAGAGTATGCGCGCCTTCGGTTACCAATCCCTGAGCCACCTGGCGGTGATACTCACGGTTTACTTCACTGTCTCCTCCCGGGATAGGTCCGGACGGGCGGCGGCCGCCGCCGTCGCCGCCTTCTCCACCCTGGCCCTCTACGTTACCGCCCGGCCGGCGGCCGCTTTTCCCGTCCTCTTTTACCTGCTGGACTGGAAGAAGTGCTGGAAGCGGTTAATTCTCTACCTGGCGGTCTTTGCCGCCCTGGTGACGGCGGCGGGTCTGGCGG
>PWXJ01000080.1 GCA_003561965.1 PVC group bacterium | reverse complement strand
TTTCCCCCGGGAAGAGGTGACCAGGTTGATCAGGAACCGGCCGTCGGACTTGCTCTCCCGGATCACCAGGTTGCGCCAGAAACCCTGGTGACGGTAGGTATCGTACGGGGGAAGCCCGCTCTCCCGGGCGAAATCTTCCACCGCCTCCACGATCTGGCCGGTATCGGGGGAGGAGATCAGGCACTGGCGGACCGGGAAGACCGACCGTCTCCTTTCCCGGCGGTGGAGCCCGCAGACCGTCTCTCCCCCCTCCTCGCCGAAACTGAATTCCATCTTGTTCCGGTAATGGTAAACCCGGGGGGAGGGGATGATCGGCCGGATCTCCGTCTCCAGCCCCGCCTCGTCCCTCAGGGCCCGGCAGCCCTCTTCCTTCTCCCGGAGCTGGCGCTCGTAGGGGATATCCTGGAAACGGCAGCCGCCGCATTCTCCGAAGTGGCGGCAGATCCGATGCTGGTTATTCATCGTTCTTCAGGGGGAGAGTTTTCTTGACCGGCGCGGAAACCAGGCTTAGTATCCTAATGTTTTCGCTTAATGATGTCCAGCGGGCTGTAATAATTAGCCAGGGTACCTGTGTACGGAAGATTCAGGTAAGACGGCGACAATTCGGTCAAGGAGAAAGAGATGAGCGAGAAAGAAAAACCGGCCGCGGCGGAAAAGGCGGCAGCGAAAGAGGAACCGGAACGGAAGAAATCCGGGGGGGAGGCGAAACCCGCGGCCCCGATCGACAGCCTGACCGAGATGGTCGACCAGGCCGCCGGCAATATCGCCTTTCTCAAGAAGAAGCAGGAGGAACTGGCCCGGCGGAAGGCCGACCTGGAAGAACTGAAGCGCCAGCGGGCCGAACTTGACGTCCTGAAACGGGAGGCCCTGGCCAACCTGGAGCGGGGGATCGCCATCCTCGACAAGGAGGAGAGCGAGTTGACCCGGACCAACACGATGGTCAGGGCGACCCGGGAGGAGTTCGAGAAGATAATCTCCGAGGTCCGGGGGATCCGGGAAGAGACCTGGGCCGAAGAGGACCTGAAGGGGGAACTGAGCCGGGCCCTGGCCGTGGTCGCCAAGGCCAAGCGGGAGTACACCGCGGCCCGGGGCAAGGTCGACGCTCTCAGCACCCGGGGGCTGGAAGAAAACCGGGCCCCGTCCGGCCCGGCGGTCTTCGCCCCGGCGTCTTCGCCGGTTGATTCCGGGGACCTCTTCCGGAAGGGATTTTTCTTCTTCCTGCCCGCCGCCCTCCTGGCCCTGCTGATCGCGGTCCTGGTCCGGCTGCTGGCGTTATTAACCTGAACCGCGGCCGGAACCGACGATGCCGATCTTCAAGAAAAGTTACCTGGATTTCCGGATCGCCGAAGTGGAGAAGGAACTCAAGGCGGTCTCCCGGGAGATCCGGGTCCGGGAGCGTTTCGAGCGCCGGCAGAAGCGGCTGGCCGGAGGCCGGTTCCCGGTCGTCAAACCGGAAGGGGAGAGCGGAAAGGACCGGGACGAGGCCTCCCGGCGGCGGCTGGCCAGTTATCTCAGCGCCGGTTCCTTCCAGACCATCGCCCACCACAAGTTCCGCAGCGACCTGGTCCGGCGGAGAAGGCTGCTGGTCGGGGGGGCGGTCCTCGGCCTGGCCGCGGCGGCCTGGATAATCTGGAAGCTGGTGTTTTAACCCTCTTCCGGGATCTTCTCCCAGCGGGCCGGCTGCCAGCGGCCGTCCTCCCGGAAATACCCGGAAACCCACCGGTAACCTTCCTTGCTCGGGACCCGCCAGTAGCCGGGGACCCAACTCCGGCGGTTCCAGTAGCCGGGGACCCAGACCCGGGGCGCCACCTGGAGCTGGAAGGTGTTCATCGGTTTCCAGGAGCCGGCCCGGTAACTGCCGGGCCGGTCGGAGAACCTGATCCAGATATGGCCGTGCCGTCTGCGGGGCGCCCAGTAGCCGGGGGTGACGAACTCCTCTTTCAGGGTCTCGATGCCGAGGGGTTCCCAGTACCCGCCGTGCCAGCGCCCGGCCTCGTCGCGGAAGGCCTCGACCCAGCGGTAGCCGGCCCGGGTCCGGGGCCTCCAGAAACCGGGGGCGGTCACGGTCTCGGAGATCGGCAGGTCGGGCTCCCGGACCATATGGCGTTCCCTCCTCCCCGCGGGGTCGACCGCCCGGGTGTAGCCGGTCCGGGCGGCCGCGGGGGCGGGGTAGAGGAGCAGTAGGATCGCCGGGAGCGGGAGTGCGGCGAGAAAGAGTTTTTTCATAGCTTGGTTTCTCCCTGAAGAACGCTATCGTCGGATTATCTGGATATTCACCATAGCATTTTCCCCTGACCCGGCCAACGAAAAATTTATGCCGCCTTTCCCGGCCGGGAAAAATACGCTACATTAAGCGCCGGGCGGCCGGAGTTGGAACAACCAGAAGAGATGGCGGATATCGCCGAAAAAAGACCTTCAGCGGTGCCGGGGATCTCCCCGGAGGTGGATCGGTCCTTCCGGCTGACCACCGGGTACCAACCCCGGGGCGACCAGCCCCGGGCGGTCGCGGCGCTGACGGCGGGGGTCCGGGAGGGGAGAAAGCACCAGACCCTGCTCGGGGTGACCGGATCCGGCAAGACCTTCACCATCGCCAACGTGATCGCCGACCTCAACCGGCCCAGCCTGGTCATCGCCCCCAACAAGACCCTGGCCGGCCAGCTCTACGCCGAGTTCCGGGAACTCTTCCCGGAGAACGCGGTCGGCTACTTCGTCAGCTACTACGACTACTACCAGCCGGAGGCCTACCTCCCGGCCACCGACACCTTCATCGAGAAGGACTCGGCGATCAACGAGCAGATCGACCGGATGCGCCACCAGGCCACCTACTCCCTCTGGACCCGCCGGGACGTGATCATCGTCGCCTCGGTCTCCTGTATCTACGGTCTCGGTTCCCCCGAGCAGTACCGCGACCTGGTGATCGAGCTGAAGACCGGGGCGGTACTGCCCCGGCGGGAACTCCTGCGGGACCTGGTCGGGATCCACTACGAACGCAACGACCTCGACCTCCACCGGGGGACCTTCCGGGTCCGGGGGGACACGGTCGAGATCTTCCCCGCCTACGAGGCCGACCGGGTCCTCCGGGTCGAGTTCTGGGGTGACGAGATCGAGCGGTTGACCTGGATCGACCCGCTCCGGAGGAACGTCCGGGAAAGCCCGGCCCGGGCCCTGGTCTTCCCGGCCAGCCACTACGCCGCCGACCGGGACAACCTTCAGCGGGCGGTGGCGGCGATCCGGGAGGAACTGGCCGCCCGGCTGAAATTCCTCCGCGACCGGGGGCGGCTGCTCGAGGCCCAGCGGCTGGAGTCCCGGACCGCCTTCGACCTGGAGATGATCGAGGAAGCCGGCTTCTGCTCCGGGATCGAGAACTACTCCCGCCACCTCGACGGCCGGCCGGCAGGCTCCCCCCCGGCCACCCTGCTCGATTACTTCCCCCGGGATTTTCTCCTCTTCGTCGACGAGAGCCACATCTCGATCCCCCAGATCGGGGGGATGTACCGGGGCGACCGGGCCCGGAAGCGGACCCTGGTCCGGCACGGGTTCCGTCTCCCCTCGGCCCTCGACAACCGGCCGCTCAACTTCTCCGAGTTCCTCAGCCGGGTCAACCAGGCGGTTTACGTCTCGGCCACCCCGGCCGAATACGAACGGGAGAGGAGCGGAGGGGCGGTGGTGGAGCAGATCATCCGGCCCACCGGCCTGATCGACCCCGAGATCATCCTCCGCCCGGCCGAGGGCC
>PWXJ01000072.1 GCA_003561965.1 PVC group bacterium | reverse complement strand
GTCTCTCCCAGACGAAGGCCCCGGTCTCGTTCAGAGTCAGCATCCTCCCCGCCCCTTGAGTCTCCCGGGTGATCGGGATCAGGATCGCCTCCCCGGCGATCACCCGGTAAACCACGTCCGGATTTTTCCGGAAAATATTCTTCAGCGATTTCGAATCCATAATCTCATCCTGGGTTTTTGGCAGTTCTAACCGTTATCTCCGCCCGGATGCGTTAATCGGCTGGCGATAAGCGATCCGGCTGCAATGAGGCTATTTCGGCCCGAGGAAGAGCGGTTCGCCGTCGTTGATTCCCCCGCGGATGATGCCGTCCACCACCTCCGCGCCGCTGATGAAGTCGGGGGCCAGCGTCCGGGCCTCGATCCGGGCCTGGAGGAACCCCCGGTCCCGGAAGATGTATCCGAAGATCGCGGGGAAAATGTCCTGAAGGACGACGATGTCGTCATACTCCGAAAAGTTCTCCCCCGGCCAGCGGATGGCCAGGAAAGCGCCGAAGCGGTCCTGGATGTCGAGACGGGATATCTCCGAGATATGGTAATCCGGGCCGGTGCCGATGCAGTTCTTGGTCAGGTAAGGACCGTGGTCGCCGGCCACGATGATGATCGCGCCGGGGTCGCCCTGGATTATCGTTTCCAGGTCCAGTCGCATCTGGTGGTTGGCCTCGATCAGTCTCTCCCGGAAGAGATCCGTCTCATCCGGCCGGCAGATACCCGAGTTCTGGCTGTGGTTCGGGCGGGGATCGTGCATATACACGATCCGCGGAGTTATCGGGATATCCGAGAAAATTTTACTCTTGAATTCATCAAATTGCTGGATTGACGGCTGGTCAAACGCGACCTCGAACCGGAATTCGCCCATAAAGATCGCTTTCGCCAGCAATTTGTGGGGAGCTTTGGATTTTTGCGGGAATGAGAAATCATAACTTGACGAGATGCCCCGAAAGAAATAATCGCTCTGAAATATCCCGTAAGTTTCATAACCGAATCCGCGCAAAAGATTCAGTGCCAGCCCGTCCCCGGAAACCCCCCTTCTCCGGTCGCCGTGATATTCCGTGGACGCGTTCAGGGTCCTGCTCATCGAGTCGATCGAGAGGGACCCGACCGAATACGTGTGAGGATAGATTGTAAAGCCCAGATTTTCCAGGTATTCCTCCTGGGCGTTGTTATCTATGCCGTAGGCCAGCATTGTTTCGTTGATTACGTAGGCGTCGTAGACCAGCAGGTAGATATTGGGCTTGGTCGCCGGGGCTCGGCCGCCAGCCAGTTCGAGAAGCTTGTTGGCGGCATCCGCGCCGGAGACCGTTCTACCCGTCCAGTCCGAGCCCGCCAGCCGGATCACGCTGTTGGCGATAAAGAAAACGGCGATGAAAACATACAGGACCTTCCGGCCGATCAAGCTGGCCAGAAGCCGCCCGGCGAAGAAGATGGCGCTGAATATGGCCAGTTGAGTCATTAAACTGCCCTGTCCCAGCCAGCGGTATCTAACGCTCAGGGCCGCCATATTGGTGATCATAAACGTGAACGACATACCTAAAATCATCAGCGTTCCGGCAGAACAGGCCATCCCTAGGAATAGAGGTACCACGATGGTGAGAAACAGGGAGAACAGGGCAAACACGCCCAGGACGTAGAGCGAGCCAAGTGGGGACAGTATGTCAAAATTATTTATAACATATTGAACGACAGGGGACAGCGGAAGCAAAACCAGAACCAAGTCCCCGGCCGACAACTTCTCCCGGCCAGTTCTCGCAAATTGCCCGGCCCCCTTCCCGGCCTTTCCAAGCGCCAGGTAAATGATCAGCATTGCGGCGGCCAAAAGCGGGGGATATTTCCAGGCGCTATTGACGAAGACGGCGTTGACGTTATGGCCGTACCGGGGAACCAGCCAGGAAATAAAATACGAATATCCGACAAAATACAATGTCAGCACGGTAAGAGGAGTGATCCCGTGGACCAAGATAACCTTGCGGATATTCGTTTCCATTTGGCCGTCAACCATCGGCGGTTCTCTTCTCGCCTGCTATATGGGCTTATCAGTATGTCAGACAAAACCAGGTAAAATAATTACCGCGGTTTTCAGATTAACCAATTCTCTAACTGCAGAGCCGGTATCCGGTTGAAGTGTCCGGTGTTTCCGGTGATTAAGGTCAGCCGGTTTGAAATAGCGATCGCGGCGATCTGAATATCGGTGAAACTCAGCGGATTGCCCTGTATTTCCAGTTCGGCCCGGAGTTCCCCGGCGATATAAGCCGCCCGCAGGTCAAAATCAAGAACGTTTATGTGGGGAAGAAGAACTTTCTCCAGGTTGCTCAGGTGTTTGGCGGTATTTGGTCCTTTCCTGGCGCCGTAGACAATCTCCGCAACGGTAATCGTGGGTATATATTGTTCCGCCCGGTCCAGCCGCTTGATCCGCTCGACCAGTTTGCGATTCGGTTTTGGCTTAAATAGATTGGAGATGATGTCCGTATCAAAGAGATACATTCCGGCCGCCTCCGTAACGGTGTCGGGATTCCACCGCTTCTCCGACTCCACCGGCGATCTCCTCGAAATCCTCCCATTTCCCGATTACCTCGGCCAGGCCGCCGCGCTTAGCCTGCTGCTCGAGTTCCCGTAGGTCGTCCAATCCGACCAGGGCGGATACCGGCCGGCCCCGCTTGGTGATGACAATCCGGCAGTCAGAGTAAGCGCTTTTCGCGACGTACTCCGAAAGACGGGCTTTTACTTCAGCCACGGAGACCGAAAGAGTTTTCATCACAAATGTTCCCCCGAAGGTATCTGGTTACTATGGCTATTATGACTATAAATAAAAGGCCGAGATAATCAAGAATTATTATATTACAAATGTCTTCAGGGCGAGGGGCCAGTTGTCGTTGATCAGGAAACGGTTTCTCAGGGCCTGCCGACCGGACTCCGGGGTTCGGCATTCCAGGACCGCTCCGAGGTTAATGAAGAACCCGGAAATCGTTCTTTTAAGCTGAGGGGGCGCCAGGGTCTTCAGCGCCCGGTCGGGGGCGGTCTTGCCGAAAATCCGGCCGGTGAGGAGGAGGGGGTAGTAGACCTGTCCGGCGCAACGGTATCCCCGGGACCAGGCTGCCAGCTGATCCCAGTCGATCTCCGCTCCCGATTTCTCGATGACCAGGAAGAGGTCGTGGAACCAGAGCAGTCGGGAGAAGGAGTGGTGGCTGAGGTGGGCGGCGAGATAGAGGAGGTTGATCGTCGGGGAGAGGATCCTGGTCTCACCCCCGGCGATCCGGGCCGAGCGGGACTCCGCCCAGAAATCCTCGATCCGGACGGCGAAGGCGGGGTTCCTCCGGTTTTCAGTCTGGAGATCGGTGTGGAGTTCGACGAATACCCCGGTCTCCGGGAAGAGATATTTCTTCGCGGTGGCGGTCTCCTCCTGGATCAGGCCGCCGGCCGTCTCCAGGACCCCTCCGGCCGGCTCCCCGTCCCTGGGACGGACCAGAAGGTCGAGATCCTCGGCCGGGCGGAGAGCCGGGTGGGGGTAATAAATCTCGCCGAGGTGAGTCCCCTTGAGGGCGATCGATTTAATGCCCTGGACGGCGAAGCCCTCGAGGATCTCCCGCAGGCACCCCCCGGCCAGGACCGCCCGGGCCAGCTGTTTCCGGTATTCCTCCTCCCACTCCTTCCGGACCGGATCGGGAAGAGGAGTGTTCTCCGGCAATCGGCGGGCGAAGAGGGGCCCGAGAAGGTGTTTCTTGACCCGGTTCCGAAGATCACCCC
>PWXJ01000235.1 GCA_003561965.1 PVC group bacterium | reverse complement strand
GGAGTGATGGACCGGGGTTTCGGCGATTCGGAACCCGGCCCGAGCGGCCCGGAGCGTCAGTTCGGAAAAGACGCAGTCCCGGAACCGCCACTCCTCCCCGAGCAGGAACTCCGCCGCCTCCGGCCGCATCGCCCGGAAACCGCAGTTGATGTCCTTGAGCCGGACCGTGAAGAGCCAGGGGACGAGGACCCGGTTCATCAAGTGTGAGATGTTATTCCGGAACCAGGAATCCTGCCGGTGTTCCTTGACCCCGATCGCCATATCCGATTCCTCGAGCAGGGGCTTAATTTTCCAGAAGTCGGCTTGATCGTGCTGGCCGTCGGAGTCGGTGAAGAAGATGAAGCCGGCCCGTTCCCGGGCGGCCGAGAGGGCCCGGCGGAGGGCGGCGGTGTAACCCTGCTTGCCGGGTTCGGACAGTACCCGGAAATTCAACTCCTCCCGGAGCCGGTCGAGGATTTCCCGGGTCGCGTCGGTGCTCCCGTCCTCGACCACCAGCAACTCCGAGTTCGGCAGGCGGGAAATGATCCGGTCGTGGATCTCCCGGACTACACTCTCGATCACCCCGGCTTCATTATGGACCAGGGTAAGAACCGTCCAGTTGCCATCATCCCGAGAGGTCATTGAATCCCAAGGTATTTTCTTGGTTTCCGGCAGGGAGAGCAGTATAGTCTAACACCCGGGCAACGCCAACACGAATAGCTGGAAAATGCCGGGATGAATTTATCGATCCCCTGCCCTAATCCCCTAAACCCCTAATCCCCTAAACCCCAAACCAATGCGCTTTCTCTTCATAGTCCCCAAGCAGGAAGTCCCCCGGCCGATGTATACCGAGAAGGTCTGGCGTCAGTACACCCGCTCGGCCCAGGTCCTCCCGAATATGCCTTCCGCCTACCTGGCGGCCTGGCTGGAGAAGGCCGGGTTCGAGGTGAAGATCATTGACGCCTTTGCGGAGCGGCTGACCGTGGAGGAGACGGCCCGCCGGGCCAAAGAGTTCGACCCGGTCGCCGTCGGTTACAACCTGATCACCGAGAACTTTCTCGACACCCTGGCCGGGATCAGGGGGGTGAAAGAGTTTACCGGGATGCCTGTCATTGCCGGCGGACTGCATATGAGCCTCTACCCGGCCGAGACGATGACTCACGAAGCCATTGATTACGGGGTGACCGGCGAGGGCTGGCAGACGCTGCCTGAGTTGATCCGGATTGTCGCGGACGGCGGCGATCCGTCATCGGTCCGCGGGGTCTGTTATCGACGGGAGGGAGAGTACCTGGTCACCGAGCCCCGTCCGGATACCCTGACCCTGGAAGACGTGCCCTTTCCGGCCCGGCACCTCCTCCCCAACGACCGTTACACCACGGTGATGAGCCGGCAGTGGCCGATCACCGTGATGGTCTCGGCCCTGGGCTGTCCATTTCAGTGTGCCTACTGCGACGTCCCCACCGACCGTTACCAGGCCCGCGCGGCCGAACACGTGGTGGACGAGATGGAGGAGTGCGTGAATCGGTACGGGATCAAGGAGATCTGGTTCCAGGACGAGAGCTTCACCATCGACGACGAGCGGGTGACGGAGATCTGCGAGACGCTTCTCTCCCGGGGGGTGAAGGTCGCCTGGTCGATCCGGACCCGGCCCGACCTGGTCAAGCCCGGGACCCTGCGGCTGATGAAGCGGGCGGGGCTGATGAAGGTCCATCTCGGCGTCGAGTCGGGCTCCCGGGAAGTCCTGGAGAGGCTCAACCGGCCGACCGATCTGGAGGTGGTCCGGAGGGCGGTCCGCTGGAGCCGGGAAGAAGGGATCACCACTCTAGGGTTTTTTATGATTGGTCTCCCCGGAGAGACGGAAGAGGATCTCCGCCGGACCATCCGGCTGGCCCTGGAACTGGGCTGCGACTACATCCAGGTCAACAAATTCGTCCCCTGTCCCCCATCTCCTCTCTATCGGGAACTGGTAAAATCATCCGGGATCGACTACTGGGCGGAATATACCAGGGGCGATGCGGGTATTATCGGAGGCCTGGCGGGGAAAGGGTCGACCTTCACCCCCGACGAGCTGGATAACTGGCAGCGGCGGTTTTTCCGGAAGTATTACTATCGTCCTTCCTACATCTGGAAGCGGCTCCGCGAAATCAGCTCCTTTAAGGAACTGCGTAACCTGGCCGAGGGGGCTCTCTCGGTGCGCTGATCGGTTTATGCGCTGGCAACAGAAAATCGGCTGTTTGCAGGCGGTGGTCCGGGCCAACCTGTTCGGATACCGGCAGCCCATCTCCTGCCAGTACGCGGTCACCAACCGCTGTCCCTGGCGGTGCGCCTACTGCGATATTGAAAACGCCACCCGGGAGGAATGCTCCACCGGGGAAGCCCTGCGGGTGGTTGACGGTATGGCCGGTTCGGGGGTCCACCGCCTCCACCTGGTGGGGGGCGAGCCGATGCTCCGGGATGACCTCGGGGAGATAATCGGACGAGCCCGGGAGCGGGGGATGTACGTGACGATGGCCACCTCCGGCGTCCGGATCCCCCGGCTGCTCGACCGGGTCCGGGGGGTGGACCTCTTCCTCCTCAGCTACGACGGCCCGGAGGAGGTCCACGACCGGCAGCGGGGAGATGGTTCATACCGGGTATTGCGGGAGGCGATCTCGACCCTGCGCCGGGAGGGGGTGGAGTTCTGGACCACCACCGTGGTGACCGGGGGGAACATCGACAGCGTGGAGGAAATTCTCGAAACCGCCCGCCGGGAGAGGTTCGTCTCCAATTTTCACCTGCTTTACTTCGCCGGCGGGGGAGAGCCCCCTCCGGGATACATCCACCCCGACCGCTGCCGGGAGGGGCTCCGGGTCCCGCCCGAGCGTTACCGGGAACTTCTGCGGTATCTGCTCCGGAGAAAGAAGTCGGACCTGAAGGAAACCATCGGGAACTCGGCGGGCTACCTGCGGGCTCTCCTCGACTGGGACGACCTCTCCGCCGCCTACCGGGAGGAAAAGTGTTCGGAATGCACCTGTTGGGCCGGACAGCTCTTCGCTTACGTCGATTCCAACGGGGATCTCTATCCCTGCTGCGACGTGATCGGGAGGGTCCCGTGCCGCAATGTCCTGGAGTTGGGATTCTCCGAAGCCTTCAGGACCCTGCCGCCCGCCCCCTGCCGCTCCTGCATCGTCGCCTGCTACACCGAGATGAACCTGATGTTCTCCCTAAAGCCCGGGGCGATCTGGAACTGGGTCCAAAAGGTATAGGTACGTGAAAACTCTCTCCGCGTACAAGGCTTCGCTGAAGAACGTCATCCGTTACCGGCCCTTCCTCCGCCGCCTGGTGACGAAGCATATGATCGACTTCGACTTTCCCGCCGTGATCGGGATCGATCCGACCACCCGCTGTAACCTCAACTGTTCTTTCTGCGGCCCCCGCCGGGCGGGGCTTCCCGACGGGATGTTCTCCCTAAAACTCTACGGGCGGATCATCGGGGAATCTCTCCAGCACGGCCTTCGCCAGATGCTGATCCTCCACAACTCCGGTGAGCCGTTGCTCAACCCGGATATTTACGAGATGGTCGCCCTGGCCAAGCGGGAGAAGGCCGCCCGGGTGGTCCAGTTCTCGACCAACGGCCTCAACCTGACCCGGGAGAACGCGGCGAAGTTGATCGAAGCCGGACTGGACGGCCTGGTGATCAGCGTCGACGCCGCCACCCGCGGGGATTACGCCGAGCTGAAGGGGAGGGACTGCCTGGAGAAGGTGATCGAAAACGCCCGGGGATTGATGGAGGAGAAACG
>PWXJ01000008.1 GCA_003561965.1 PVC group bacterium | reverse complement strand
CGGAGGTCAGGACCTCGGAGCCGGCGGCGGTGACCAGGACGGTGTCCTCGACCCGGATCCCGCCCCAGCCGGGGATGTAGACCCCCGGTTCGACGGTGATCACCATCCCCTCCCGGAGAATATCCTTCGAGCGGGGGTTGACGGCCGGCGGCTCGTGGACCTCCAGGCCGATCCCGTGGCCGAGACCGTGCCCGAAGTATTCTCCATAACCTCTTCCGGCCAGGACCTCCCGGGCCGCCCGGTCGACCGCGCCGGCCCGGACTCCGGGGCGGATCGCCCGGAGCGCTGTTTTCTGGGCGGCCAGGACCGCCCGGTAGACCGTCTTGAACCGCCGGGGGTAGGAACCGACGACCAGGGTCCGGCTCAGGTCGGCGTTGTAGAAGTTCCACTTCCCCCCGAGATCGACCAGGCAGATCCCCCCCTCCCCGATCCGCCGGTCCGAGGCGGCGGCGTGGGGGTGGGAGCTGTGGGCACCGGCGGCCACGATCGGCTCGAAGGCCGGGGAGCCGCCGGACCGGTAAAATTCCCCCGCCAGTCTCCGGGCCAGCTCCGCTTCGGATCTGCCCGGTTTCAGCCAATCCCGGAACCGGTCCAGGGCCCGGCCGGTCCGGGCGGCGGAGTTGCGGATCCGGGAGATCTCCGCCGGGTCCTTGATCATCCTCAGCTCCGACAGCAGACGGCCGGCCGCCGCCAGCCGTCTCCCGGAGAGTTCCTCTTCCAGGCGCCGGTAGGCCGCCCAGCTCAAACGGTCTTCCTCGAACCCGATCCGTTTCAGACCCCGTTCCCGGATCAGGGCCGCGGCCGCGGCGAAGAGGGGAGCGGAAGCGCGCAGCCGCGGTTGGCAGCCCGGGGCCAGCTCTTCCTCCGCCTGTTCCCGGTAACGGAAGTCGGTGATCAGAACGGCCCGGTCCCCGGTGACCAGGAGCAGGCTGTCGCTTCCGGAGAAGCCGGAGAGATAATGGATATTCTTCTCTCCCGTGACCAGAAGCCCGTCGAGGGAACGCTCCGCCAGCCGGGTCCGGAGCCGGCGGAGCCGGTCGGGGTGGTCAAAATCCATCTCAGCCCTCTTGCCGGACCAGGCCGACCGCCGCCTGCAGCCCGAGCAGGTAGCTGGCCGGGCCGAATCCGGAGACCTGCCCCGCCGCCGCCGGGGCGATCAGGGACCGCCGGCGGAACTCCTCCCGGCGGTGGATGTTGGAGAGGTGGACCTCGACCGCCGGGACCGGGACCGAGGCCAGGGCGTCCCGGATGGCGACGCTGGTGTGAGTGTAGGCGGCCGGGTTGATCAGGATCGCGTCGCTGCGCCCTTCGGCTTTCCCGATCAGGTCGACGATCTCGCCCTCGTGGTTGGACTGGGCGATCGTCAGCTCCGCCCCCAGGCGTCCCGCTTCCTCCTCCAGCCGGCGGTCGATCTCCTCCAGGGTGAGTTCGCCGTAGATCTCCACCTCCCTCCGGCCCAGCAGCTGGAGGTTGGGGCCGTGGATGACCAGAATTCGAACAGGTTGGGTTTTCATAATTAATTCCTCTTCAGTGTCGCCCGGGGATAACCATAGTTCACCCCGGCGGCGGGAGACCGCGGCTCAGGAAGCCGGTTTTTCCGCTTCGTCGATCAGCATCACCGGGATACCGTCCCGGATCGGGTAGATCAGGCCGCAGCGCTCGCCCCGCTTGAACTCGCGGGTCGGGCGGTTCTCGTCGAGGCAGATCAGTTTCTGCTCGGCCTCGTCGTAACGCAGCGAGGACTTGCAGGCCGGGCAGGCCAGGATCTCCAGAAGTTCCGGGTCGATCATTTTCTTCTCCTTGGTTTGAATCCAGAATCGGGTCGGACCGTTACTTTACTGATTACTGATCACTGATTTTCCCATTCCCTATTCCCTATTCCCTATTCCCCATTCCCCATTCCCTAATCCCCAAAACATACTCCCGGACCGCTTCTTCCCAGGGGCGGGGAAGCTTCCCGGTGATCCGGCGGTAACGCTCCAGGGAGAGCACCGAGTAACGGGGCCGGGGGGCCGGTCGGTCCAGTTCTTCGCTGCCGATCGGGACGACTTCGGTTTCCAGTCCGGCGCTCTCCAGGACAAAACGGGCGTATTCGTACCAGGAACAGTCTCCCCGGTTGGTCAGGTGGACGATCCCCGAGGCGGCGCGGTCGATCAGTTCCCCGAAGCCGGCGGCCAGGTCGGCGGCGGCGGTCGGGGAGCCCCGCTGGTCCGAGACCACCTCCAGCCGGCCGGTCTTCCCGGCCGCCCGGAGGATGGTCCCGGGGAAATTCTTTCCCCCGGGCCCGAAGAGCCAGGAAGTCCGGACGATCAGGAACTGTCCCCCGGCTCCGATCACCGCCTCCTCCCCCTTTAACTTGCTTTCCCCGTAAACGCTGAGCGGCCGGGGGGTGTCGTCCTCCCGGTAGGGCTCGGTCTTCTCCCCGTCGAAGACGAAATCGGTACTGACCTGGAGCAGCCTGATCTCCCGCTCCCGGCAGGCCCGGGCCAGGTTCCCCGGCCCCCGGGCGTTGACCTCCCGGGCCCGGACGGGGTCGGCCTGGCAGCCGTCGACGTCGGTGACCGCGGCGGCGTTGATCACCCAGCCGGGCCGGAACTCTTCCAGGGCCGCCCCGACGCTCTCCGGCCGGGTGATATCGCAGCGGTCGATGTCGACCCCGGAGACCCGGTACCGGGCGGAGAGAACCTCCAGACACTCCCGGCCGAGGAGTCCGCGGTGTCCGACAATCAATATGGATTGATCTTCTTCCATCGGCGGGCGGCGGCCGGGAGGGCCCGGTCAGCGGTTGCCGTACTGTTTCTTGTAGTACTCCTTGAACTCCCCGCTCTTGATCTTCTCCCACCACCAGCGGTTGTCCCGGTACCAGGCGATGGTAGCTTGCAGCTCGCTGGCGAAGTCGGCCTCCGGCTCCCAGCCCAGGGCCTGGAGTTTGGAGGAGTCGAGGGCGTAGCGCCGGTCGTGGCCCTCCCGGTCCCGGACCCGGCGGATCAGGGTCTCGGGGAGGTCGAGGTAATCGAGGATCCGGGAGGTCAGCTCCCGGTTGGTCAGGAGATTACCTCCGCCGATGTTGTAGGTCTCCCCTTTCTCGCCCCGGGCGATCAGGAGGTCGATAGCCGAACAGTGGTCCCGGACAAAGAGCCAGTCGCGGACATTGAGCCCGTCGCCGTAGAGCGGCAGGGGGATCGAATCGAGGGCGTTGGTGACAAAGAGAGGGATGACCTTCTCCGGATACTGGTAGGGTCCGAAGTTGTTGGAGGCCCGGGTGACGATCACCGGCAGGCCGTAGGTGGCGTAGTAGGAGTAGGCCAGCCGGTCGGCCCCGGCCTTGGAGGCGGCGTAGGGGTTGCGGGGCATCAGGGGGTCGCGCTCGGTACTGAAGCCTTCTTCGACCGAACCGTAGACCTCGTCGGTGGAGATCTGGACGAAGCAACCGACCCCGTGCCGGCGGGCGGCCTCGAGGAGGGAGTAGGTGCCGTAGACGTCGGTCCGGATGAAGTCGTCGGGGTCGCCGATCGAGCGGTCGACGTGGGTCTCGGCGGCGAAGTTGACCGCCGCGTCCAGCCCCTCCCCGAAGAGCCCGTCGACCAGTTCGAGGTCGGCGATGTCGCCCTTGACGAACCGGTAATTCGGACGGCCCTCGATCCCTTTCAGGTTATCGAGGTTGCCGGCATAGGTCAGCTTGTCGAGGTTGATGATCTCGTCCCCGGGGTATTTCTCCGCCAGATAATGAATGAAGTTGGCGCCGATGAAACCGGCCCCGCCGGTTACCAGAATTTTCCT
>PWXJ01000030.1 GCA_003561965.1 PVC group bacterium | reverse complement strand
ACTGCCCGGCCTGGATCCCGGCCCCGCCCATCGCCGTCCGCGACTCGTTGGAGTGGGCCTTCGCCTCCATCGTTTCAGTCTCCACCACCACGAAATACGCGCATCTGCCGAACCTCGGATCCGAGATCGAGGAAAGTTCCGGTCCGGTTGAGGACACAACTATTTTCATGATAAAATTTCCTCCGAAAATTTTAGTGTTAGGTTTGCTTCCGCCGCGCGGGGCCGGCCGGATTGAAGGCCCGGCCCCGGCGGCGGAGTCCGCCGTTGGGGTTATTTATCCTCCGGCGGGGCGGCCTTCTCCAGCTGGCCGATCCGTTCCCGGATCGAGTTCAGTTCCTCCCGGAGCCCCTGTTCCTGGGAACGGAGGAAATTAAGCTCTCCTCCGGACGGGGCACCCCAAGCCGGCGGGGGAGGGTAGGCCGGTCCGTAAGCCGGATAGGCGGGGTAACCGTAACCCCGGCCCCTTCCGCCGCCCCGGGCCCATCCCCTTCCGCCGCCCCGGGGGTAACCCCCGCGTCCGACCCCGTAAACGGGGTAGGCCGGCCCGTAGCCGGGCGGGCAGTAACCGAATCCTCCCCCGGTCCGGGGTCCGGCGCCGAGGGGGCCTGTGCCGTCGTAACCTGACATCTCGCACCTCCTGGTTAGAGTTGAGTTGCGGTTGTTTTTTGCCGCCGGCGCTGGGAACGGCGGCCTGATTGTTAGTAGCATATGCTATTTATTATATCTTGTCAACCCCCCAAAACAATATTTTTTCCCGGGGTATGGGCTTGTAATTTCTCCGGAAACTGGTAGATTACCACCTCCGGAAATCGCCGGGATCAGGCATATGCCCGAAACCGGCGGGAACGGAGGATTTCCATACCGACGCAGTCCGCCGAAGTGTTAACGAAGACGGATAGCGATTCGGTTCGTGGCTTTATCAATGCGGTTCGGACCGGGCTGTTCCTCGCCGGGGTTATTATGCAGACTTCATTTGACTGTCTTCCCTGCTTCATCCGCCAGGCGGTCGACGCCGCCCGGGCTTTCTCCGCCGACGAGGCCCTCCGGGAGAAGATCGTCCGGGAGGTCTTGGGCTGGGCGTCGGAGATGGACTTCAGCCGGCCCCCGGCCCTGATCGGCGGGCGGATCCACCGCCGCCTCCGCGAGCTGACCGGACGGACCGACCCCTACCGGGAGGAGAAGGACCTCCAGAACCAAATGGCGCTCCGCCTCCTGCCCCGCCTGGAGGAGGAGGTCGCCGCCTCCGCCGACCCCGTCTGGACGGCGGCCCGCCTGGCGATCGCCGGCAACCTGATCGACCTCGGGGTCAGCGGGAAGTTCTCCGAGGAAGACCTCCTCCGGGACCTCCACGACGCCCTGGACGGGCCCTTCGCCGGGCCCCGGGAGGCCTTCCTCAAGGAGGTCGAAGGGGCCGAACGGATCCTCTACCTGGCCGACAACGCCGGGGAGATCGTCTTCGACGGCCTCCTGATCGACCGGCTCTCCCCGGAACGGGTCACCCTGGCCGTCCGGGGGACCCCGGTCCTCAACGACGCCACCCTGACCGACGCGGAGGCGGCCGGCCTGGCCGGCCGGGTCGAAACCGTCGAGAACGGATCCGACCTCCCGGGGACCCTCCTCGAGGAGTGCTCGGAGGAGTTCCGCCGGAGGTTCGCCCGGGCCGACCTGATCCTGGCCAAGGGCCAGGGGAACTTCGAGACCCTCTTCGGGCGGGACGCGAACGTCGTCTTCCTCTTCAAGGCCAAATGCTCCGTGGTCGCCCGCCGGGCCGGGGTGCCGCTGGGAACCTCGGTGGTGACCGGAACCCATTGGTAAGGAATAATCGAGATGGAACATTGCGCCGACCCCCGGGAATTCTCCCCGGCCGCCCTCGATCATAGCCGCTCGCCCCGCGGTTACGGCCCCCTGAAGGACTTCAACGGCCGGGCCCGGATCACCGGACCCTGCGGGGACACGATGGAGTTCTGGGTCAGGGTCGAGGACGAACAGGTGGAGGCGGTCTCCTTTATCACCGACGGCTGCGCCCCCTCCCTGGCCTCGGGCTCGATGGCCGTCGAGCTGGCCGCGGGCAAGCCCCTGGTCGAGGCGGCGGTCCTCCGGCAGCGAGACATCCTGAAAGCGCTGGGCGGGCTCCCCCCGGAGGTCGAGCACTGCGCGCTGCTGGCCGCCGAGACCCTCCAGGCG
Source organism: PVC group bacterium (assembly GCA_003561965.1). Taxonomy (GTDB): domain Bacteria; phylum Auribacterota; class Erginobacteria; order Erginobacterales; family Erginobacteraceae; genus Erginobacter. The sequence goes on along the minus strand of PWXJ01000030.1, from coordinate 11,850 downwards.
GCCTGCTTCGACTCCATCCGCCGCCGGGACGGCCTCCCCGTCCCCCAACGGGAGGAGGCGGGGGAGGGGAGGGCGTCCGGGGGGATCTCCCGGATCGAAAGGATCGTCGCCGTTCTCTCCGGCAAGGGGGGGACGGGGAAGACCGCCCTGGCGGTCAATATCGCTTCCGCCCTGGCGGCAGAGGGGAGAAGGGTCGGCCTCCTCGACGCCGACTTCAACTTCCCGGCCCTCCCGTTGATGCTCGGCCTGGAAAGGAAGGGGATCCCCAACCGGGGTTCCGCCCTCCTCCCGGCCCGGGCCGGCGCGCTCAAGGTCCTCTCCCTCGGCCTCCTCCCCGGGGACCCGGCCGGCACCCCGGCCTGGGATGAAGCGCCGAGAAGACAGTTCCTCGAGCGGTTCCTCCACGACGGGGAGTGGGGGATAATCGACTTCCTGGTTATCGACTGCCCTCCGGGTCCGGCCGGCGGTCTCTCCGCGCTCCGCGAACTGGTCGGAGCGCGGCTGGAGGCGGTGGTCGTGACCCCCCCCCAGAGGTTGTCCGCCGAGGCCGCCCGCGAGGCGATCCTCCTCTGCCGACGGGAGGGGATAGCGGTTACGGGGGTGATCGAGAATATGGGGGAGTTCGCCTGCCCGGGCTGCGGCCGGGCCGCCCGGATTTTCCGGGCCGGCGGGGGAAGGAAGCTCTCCGATACCCTGAAGGTCCCCTTCCTCGGCTCGATCCCCCTCGACCCGGCGATCGCCGAGTGCGCCGACCGGGGGCGGAACTTCCTCGACGACCACCCTCAATCCCCGGCGGCCGCGGCCTTGAGGGAGATCGCCGCCCGCCTCGCGCCTCCCGCGGACGGAGAAAAATAACCCCGGGGGGACTTGACATCCGGGCGAGCCGTGTTATAGTATATGCGTTGATACTTAAATGGTGAGGGAAAATCGGATGAGCGGGGAGGATAAACTGGCCCGGATCTTCAAGGTGCTCTCGGTGGAGACCCGGGTGAGGATCGTGAGGCTGCTCCGGGCCGATTGTCTCTGCGTCAACGCCCTGGCCTGCCGCCTCGGGGTCACCCCGGCGGCGGTCTCCCAGCACCTGAGAATCCTCCGGGACGCCGGCCTGGTCATCCCGGAGAAACGGGGCTACTTCGTCCACTACCGCCTCAACCGGGATACCCTGCGGAACTGGCGGGAACTGGCCGCTGAATTTCTGGGGAAACCTGACGGAAACTCTGACCAGGGAGGTAAAGTATGTGCCAAGAAACGAATCGCGGATGCGACCATCCGGAGAGACTGAAGGGAAGTCCGGGCGAATGTACTCCCGAACAGATCCGGGAATGCCACGGCGGGACTGACGAGCACCCCTGCGCCCCCGGCAAGACCGAAAAGGGAGAATGAGCGAGAGGCTTAACGCCGGGGACGGCCGGTGATCGCTTCCGGCCCGGCCCTCGAGGCCCGGAATCTGGCCAAGCGTTTCGACGGGGTGCGGGCGGTGGACGGCGTCTCCTTCGCCGTCCGCCGGGGCGAACTCTTCGGCTTTCTCGGTCCCAACGGCGCGGGGAAGACCACCACCATCAACCTCTTCACCGGCCTGGCCCGTCCGGACTCCGGGTCGGTCTCGATCGACGGGATCGACTGCCTCCGTGACCCCCGCGCCGCCCAGGCCCGGATCGGCGTCGTCCCCGACGAAAGCAACCTCTACCCCGAGCTGACCGGCTTCGATAACCTCTGCTTCTGCGGGGCGCTCTACGGCCTGGGGAAGGCCATCCGGAAAAAACGGGGCGCGGAACTCCTCGAAACCTTCGGTTTGGCCGCCGCCGGGGAGCGGAAGTTCGCCGGCTACTCCCGGGGGATGAAGCGGAGGCTGGCCATAGCCGCCGGGCTCATTCACCGGCCGGAGATCCTCTTCCTTGACGAACCAACCACCGGGATCGACGTCGCCGGGGCCCGGGCGATCCGTTCCCTGATTGACGGCCTCCGCCGGGAGGGAACCACGGTCTTCCTGACCACCCACTACATCGAGGAGGCCGAGCGCCTCTGCGACCGGGTGGCCTTCGTGGTGGCCGGGCGGATCGCCGCCCTCGACTCGGTCGAGCGGTTCGTCCAGCCGGAACTGGCCCGTCACGTCCTCCGGATCTCCTGCCGGGGCCTGGGCGGCAACACGGCCGAAGAGCTGGCCGGCGGCTTCCCCGACTTCGAATTCCGGGTCCCGGCAGCCGGGGAGATCCGGGTCGAGGCGGACCGGCCCCTCCCCGTCGGCCCCCTGGTCCGCTTTCTCGAGGATCGGTCCGCCGAGGTGACCGAGGCGGTCCGGGTCCGCCCCTCCCTGGAGGATGTCTTCGTCCGGCTCACCGGTCTCGAGGCGGCGGCGATGGCGAAGGAGAAGAAGGGGGGCGGACGGTGAAATCCTGGATCGCCTTCTGGAACATCCTCCTCAAGGATATGCGGTCCTACTACCTCAAGCCGCCCAACATCAGCTGGGGTCTGATCTTTCCCCTGGCCTGGACCTCGATGTTCTTCATCCGCTCCGGGCTCGGTCTCGACTCCGTCCCGGCGCTGCTGCCGGGGGTGATGGGGATCTCGATCCTCTTCGGCACCACCAGTATGCTGGCGGTCACCGTGACCTTCGAGAAGAAGGGCCGGTCGTTCGAGCGGCTGCTCCTGGCCCCGATCCGCCTGGAGACCCTGATGCTGGCCAAGACCGCCGGCGCCATTCTCTTCGGGACCGCCAACGCCTTCGTCCCGGTGGCGATGGCCGCGATCATCTCCGGCCTGCCCGGGGTGGGGTGGGGCGCCCTGGTCCCGGCCGTGGTTTTGATCGCCGTCAGCTCGACCTTTCTCGGCCTCTTCATCGCCGTCGCCGTCAGCGAGGTCTTCGAGGCCCAGACCTTCTCCAACTTCTTCCGCTTCCCGATGATCTTTCTCTGCGGGCTCTTCTTCCCGATCGACCGTCTCCCGGTCTTCCTCCGCCCCATCTCCTACCTCCTGCCCCTGACCTACGGCGTCGATATCATCCGCGGCGCCGTCGAGGGACCCTCCCGTCTCTCGCCGGCTCTCAACTTCTCCCTTCTCGCCCTCTTCTGCCTCGCCCTCTTCCTGGCCAGCCTCCGGAACATCAACCGGAAGTGGATCCTCTGACCCCGCTCTTCCCAGAAAGAAGGGCTGATTCTTTCGCTGGCAGATGGTAGGGTCAGGATGACAAAATGGAGGCCAAGTAGGACAAAGGAACCCAATAGACGTTGAACTTTCGCTATGGACGGGGCGGGCGAAGCTGGGGACGGAGACAATGGCCTATCACCTTTACGTCATCGAGCTGGACCCGGGGGTTCGCCGGAGCGGGCGTTTCCGGAAGGCCAACCCCCGGATGACCATCGCTCTTCCCTGTCTCTATGTCGGCCAGACGGCCAGGACCCCGGAATTCCGCTTCCGGCAGCACCTCCGGGGAGGGCGATTGGCGAACAGTTTCGTGAAAAGGTACGGCCTCCGTCTCCTCCCCAATCTCTACCGGAAGTACAACCCGATCCCCACCCGGAAGGACGCGCTCGAATTGGAAAAGTACCTGGCGGCGAGACTCCGGGCCGCCGGCCACGGCGTCTGGACCAACTGAACCGGTTGGCACGAATTCAGGATGCCCGCCCGATCTCTTCCCGGACGACCCGTCGGAGGGTTTCCTCTAAAGGCTGTTCGCGTCGCGTGATGTGCTCCCGGAGAGCCTGATTGATCATAGTCTGGTAATTACCCCCGCCCTGAGCTTCGACCCGGGCCCGGAACCATTCGATGACGTCACGGTCCAGTCGAATCGTGATCCTCACCTTCTTGCCCGATCCCGGGAGGACAGCCCCTCTCCGGGCCTTGCTGAAATCATAGTTTGTTTTCATATTGCCATACCTCTGTCCGCGTTGCCTTTCGCGCCGAGATGACGCGGATATTCTCTCCCCGCCACGTATAGACCACCACGAGCAGGCGGCCGAAACCGTCGAGACCGACAGTCACAAATCGTTGCTCGCCGCCGACTTTCTGGTCAATAGTGAGAGCACTTGGATCTTCGAATACGCCAAACGTATCAGCAAAGGAGATCCCGTGTTTATCCTCATTCAGCCTGGCTTTTGCCCGATTCCATTCAAACGCGGTCATAGTATATGCACTATTGTATGTACTGTGCAATATATTTTTCGAGAGAGTTCAGGGCAGTGATGATTTCCCGGATTTGATCCAGGCCAAATCCGGTTGAACTGCATATCCTTGGTTGTGTATAGACAGTCGTGCGACCCAACGGAATTATTCCGATATATTTTCGGGTTCGAAGGTCTGGCCTGATATAGTTTCCCGGATGACATTCCGGAAGAGTATGAAAGCCGCACTGGATGTACATTACGGCCGCAAGGGGGCGACCGCGGCCTGCGTGGTCTTCGAGAACTGGGCTGACGCCGCGCCGGTCGAGGTTCACCGGACGACTGTCGCGAACCCCGCGGGATACCGGGCGGGAAGGTTCTACGAGCGGGAGCTGCCCTGTCTCCTGGCGGTCCTGCGGACTGCCGGCCGGGAGTTCGAGTCGATCGTGATCGACGGGTACGTCCACCTCAAGCCCGGCGCCGGGAAGGGCCTGGGTCAGCATCTCCGGGAGGCGCTTTCCTATCCGGTTGTAGTCATCGGCGTCGCCAAGAACCCCCTGAAGGTCGCCGACCGGTTTGTCCCGGTCGTCCGCGGCCGTTCCGCGAAGCCGCTGTTTGTTTCCGCGGCCGGCTGCCCGCCGTCCGCGGCCCGGAAGGCGATCCTAGCGATGCACGGCCCGTACCGGATCCCGACCCTGCTCAAGCTCGCCGACCGCCTCGCCCGCGGCGGTTGACGGCACGTTATCGAAGTGGCTCCCGACGTCTGCTTCGCCCCGCCTCTGGCTGCTGCTCCGCCGCTCCGGCCTGGCCGGAGCGGCGGCCTTTTTCCCGGGTTTTCCGCCGTGGCGGATAAATCAAAATTTATTGGAATAAATTCGCCCCCGGTTACGACTGTCGATTGAAGAGAATAAATGCAATCTCCAATAACCAACAAGGAATCGCCGAAGATGGAGGAGCCCAACCTCAACGAAGGAGGCGTTATGAAGAGCAGGGTTTTCAGCCTGGTTTTGAGCGGGGAGGAGAGGAGCCGTGACGAGAAGAGCCTGAACCGTTTTCTCCGGCAGGTCGAGGTGAAGGACATCTTCGCCTCGATAGTCGACCGGAAGCCGCCTCTCTGGTCGATACTGGTATTTTACGAGGGGGAGGGGGAAGCGGCGGGCGGGGGGAGAGCCGGATCAAAGGCTGCGCCGGAAGAAGAGATCAAACTGAACGCGGAAGAACAAGAGCTCTACGAGAAACTCCGCCAGTGGCGGATGGAGAAGGCGAAGGAAGACAACGTCCCCGGGTATATCATTGCCCGCAACCTCTCACTCCAGCTCCTGGCGAAATCCGGGGCCGGGACCGAAGAAGACCTGCTGGCGATCCGCGGCATCGGACCCGCGACGGTCGAGAAGCACGGGGCGGCTATGCTCGAGGTATTGAAGCAGTTCCGGGGACGCATAAAGGAGGAAGATAATGGCGAAAAAGCTGGAGATTGACGACCGGTTGTTATCCCGCGCGATGGAATTAGGCGGCCATCGCACGGAAAAAAATGCGATCACGGAGGCCCTGAAAGCCTACATCCGTCACCTTGAGCAAGAGAAGATCATACCGCTCTTCGGGGAGATGGAGTATGACCCAGGCTACGACTATAAGGAGCGGAGAACCGCCAGGTAATAGTGCCGGTCATCACCGGAATCCGAGGCGCTTCGGTTACGATGCTTTGCGGGTTCGATCTCCCACACCCATAAGAAGAGCGGGAGCTGATTCCGCTTAATATCGGGGGCGCGTTCCCTGGTTTTCCCGTTTCGCTTCCCGTTTCGCTTCTTGCGTTATCGAGACTATTCAGCTAGAATTAACTCTGACTGAAACATACGGAAAAAAAGGCCGCGAGAGAAACGGCAACCGGAACCAGGGAGGAGACAATGCGGACAAGAATATTGCTGCTGACCGTCGCGATACTGGCGGCGGTGGCGTTTTCGGTTACCGCCGGGGAGCGGACGGTGACCATCACCGGGGCCGAGGTCACCCTGCCGGAGATCGGCGATGTCGCCGAAAATTTCAGCCTCTTCGGGGTCGATCTCCGCTACCACTCGCTGAATATGTACCGGGACAGCCGGGCGATCGTGCTGATCTTTACCTGTAACCACTGCCCGGTCTCGATCGCCTACGAGGACTACCTGGTCAAGCTGGCCAACGAGTACCAGCCGAAGAACATCCAGTTCATCGCCTTCAACACCAACCCGGTGGACAAGGTGGCCCGGGACGGCTTCCCCCAGATGATCGAGCGGGCGGAGGAGAAGAAGTTTCCCTTCCCCTACCTCTACGACGAGACCCAGACGGTCTCCCACGCCTACGGCGCCCGGCGGACCCCGCACATCTACGTCCTCGGCCCGGCCGACGGCGAGGGGCGGCGGAGGTTCATCTACATCGGCGCCGTCGACGCCCGGCACGAGGAGCCTTTCTACCTGAAGAACGCCCTCGAAGCGATCCTGGCCGGGGAAGAGATCTCCCCCCGGGAGACCGAGGCCCGGGGCTGCACGGTGAAGTACCGGACCCGCGATGAACGGGTGGCGAGGTTCGGCTATGATGTCTTCGCCAAATAGACGCCGCTATCCGGCAGCGGGAATCCGCTCCGGAGCGCTGATATCGGCGATACTGGCTGTCTTCCTGGCCGGCGGAGCCGGGGCGGTATCCCGGGCGGTGCCGCCTCTCTCGGAGGCCGCGGAGGCTCCGGCGTGGGAAGAAGACGGGGGCCGCGTAACCGTCAGTTTTGAAGTCAGGTTCTTCCCGGTCCAGAAAGCCCTCTGGATCGAGGACGGCGAGGGGAACTACCTCCGCACCCTCCACGTCAGCCGCTGGCAGAGATTTTTCGGCGAGGAGTACAACGTCCTCCCCGACTGGGTGGCCTCCTCCGCCCGGGCCCGGGAGGAGAAATCATTCGCCCAGATGGACGCCGTCACCTCCGCCACCCTCCGGGCGGGCGAGGGGAGGGTGTCCTTCCACTGGGACCTCACCGACTGGACAGGCGAAAGGGCGGGGAAGGGGGTTTACCGGGTCATCCTCCAGTGTGACGGCGGAGAAGGCGTGGTCGTCACCTGGCAGGGCGAGATCGAAACCGGGAGAGGCCCGGCCTCGATCCGGCTCTCGCCGGACCCGCCGGAACTCCACGAAAACCTGGAGATGTACCTCGCCGAGGTGACCACAACCTACCATCCGGCCGACTGAGTTGATGGAACTATACTGTTTTGGGGCGCTGGTAGTATATCCGGGGCGATCCTGATATGAAGGTGGATGGATAATTTCCCCCTTTCACAAGAAGGCAGCAGACCGTGGAAAATTGGCGCCAAGTGCTGAAGTACGATCCCTTGCCGCCGCTGCTTTCTTCCGGGAAGAAGGCGCTGGAGTACTATGCCCGGAGGGACTTTCTGGGGGAGCCGGCCTGAACCGCTTTGGAACACAGATGGCGGGTTTTGCAGAGATTTCTCGGATAATTAAGTATTGTGTCCTCGGAATTATCAGGCAACAGGGAGGATTGAATTATGATGACGGGATTATTCAGCACCGCGGCCGCCAGGGAGTCGGGGACACCCCGGCGGCGAAAGCCGGCCGCGGACCGGTCGGAGATCGCGGCGATCCGGCTGGATGTGGAGAAGCTCTTTATGATCACCGAAGCCTTCTGGATCATTCTCAAGGACCGCCACGGCTACACCGATGAGCAGCTGGGAGATATGATCCGGGAGATCGACCTCCGCAGCGGAAGCCTGGACGGCCGGAGGCTGAAGCAGCCGAACCCCGATTGTCCCAAATGCGGCCGCACGCTGATCAGCCGGCACTCGGTCTGCCTCTACTGCGGGAGTGTGGTGGCCCGGGATCCGTTCGAGGGGTGAGGTGGCCGGACAATATCATTAAGCGCCCGATGAAGATACCGGCCCTCAATGGCACCTACCGGTTAGGGCTTACCCTCAAACCGGATAACCGGGTAGTGTTCGGCCGGGCTTAAGTCAATTTCTTGATTTTTTCGATCAGGACTGAAGGGTCGACCGGTTTCTCCACGAACTCGGTGACCGGGAGATAGACCTCGTCGATATCCCGGCTGGAGAACTTGCTCAAAAACTCCCCCTCCTTGTTGACCGCGGAGAGCATTATCACCGGGATTTTGCTGAACCGGTCCTGGTGCCGGATCGTCCGGGCCATCCGGAAACCGGCCCCCGGGTCGCCCGGGAACATCACATCGAGGATGATCAGGTCGGGATCGAAACCCTCGAGGTTCTCCACCAACCCTTCTTCCTCGTACTGGGACCCCACCTCGTAGCCCGCCGCTTCCAGGTAGGCGGTAAGCGAGTTGACGATGTCGATGTCGTCGTCGATGATGTAGATCTTCATTGGTTCCCTCCAGTTTCCGCGAGCAGCGCTCTAATTGTGCCGACCCCTGCGGGGGCTCTCAATTATATTTCGTTCCTTCCTATTTCACGGGCTTGCGCCCGTGGCTATTGTTGTGCCGCCCCCTGCGGGGGCTGGGAAAACTTTCAACTTTCAACTTTCAACTTTGAACTTATCTTCACTATACCCTATCCGCCGGAGGAAGTGAAGGGAAACTCCCGCTTCCCGAACTCCCGCTTCCCGGCCCGGAAGCCGGCCGGGGAGTTCAGACGGATTTTTCCGGGAGAGGACGGGGGAGGGGGTCATCAGACGTGGAGGTCCCGCTCCCCGCCGGAGCGGACCCGGGTCAGCCGTTCGTTGAAGCGGGTGTCCTCGAGGGAAACGGCCTCCCGCTCGACCGCCCGCCACCCGGCCCGGCGGGTCTCTTCCGAGGCGTAGTCCTCAAGGTACTCGGCCAGGGTCAGGAGGGCGTTGGGAGTACAGAAGTCCCGGATGAAGCCGGGGACGGCGTACTCCATAAACTGGACCCCGGTCCGGCCGCGGCGGTAGCAGGCGGTGCAGAAGCTGGGGATGTAGCCGGTTTCCAGCAGCTCCCGGACGATCTCGTCGAGCGAACGGCAGTCGCCGATCTCGAACTGCTCCCGCTTCAGGTCCTGGGGGCCTTTCCGGGTGTAGCCGGCCAGCTCGATCCGGGTCCCGGCGTCGATCTGGGAGACCCCGAACTCCATCACCTCCCGCCGGATTCCGGCCGGCTCCCGGGCGGTCAGGATCAGCCCGGTGTAGGGGACCGCCAGTCTCAGGACCGCAACCAGTTTCTTGAATTCGCGGTCGGAGACCAGGCAGTCGGGGTCGGGGGTAAAGCCCTGGGCCGGCCGGAGACGGGGGAAGCTGATGGTATGGGGGCCGCAGCCGAAGCGGTCGGCGAGGAACCGGGCGTGGGCCACCAGCCCCAGGACCTCGAACTTCCAGTCATAAAGCCCGAAGAGGGCGCCGATGCCGACGTCGTCGCAGCCGGCCTCCCCGGCCCGGGTCAGACCGTGGAGGCGCCAGAGGTAGTCGGCCTTCCGGGTCCGTTCGGGGTGGGCCTTTCGGTAGGCGGGCCGGTGGTAGGTCTCCTGGAAGATCTGGTAGGTGCCGATCCCGGCTTCCTTGACCGTCCGGAACCCGTCGTGGTCGAGGGGGGCGGCGTTGATGTTGACCCGGCGGATCGCGCCCCAGCCCTTCTTCACCGAGTAGACGTTCCGGACGGTCCGGGCGATGAACTCCGGGGAATACTCCGGGTGCTCCCCGAAGACCAGGATCAGCCGCTTGTGGCCGGCGTCCTCCAGGGCCTCGACCTGGCGGCGGATCTCCTCTTCGGAGAGGGTCTGGCGGAAGGTGTCTTCCTGGGAGCGGCGGAAGGCGCAGTAGACGCAGTCGTTGACGCAGAGGTTGCCGATGTAGAGGGGGGCGAAGATGACGATCCGGTTGCCGTAGACCTCCCGCTTCAGCCGCCGGGCGGCGGCGAAGATCTCCTCCTCGAGGTCCCCCGACCCGGCGGCCAGGAGGGCCGCGGTCTCCTCCAGGGTCAGGGGTTCCTTGGCCAGTGAACGGGCAAGCGCCTCCCGGATCCGGACCGGGTCCTCCCGGGTCTCCCCGGCCAGCCGGCCGAGGAGTTCAGCGTCGATGAAATCGGGATATCCGGATGTAGGTTTTTTGATCATACTTATGTATCCGGACTTCGTGTATCTCCTGACATTTGATCAGTACAATAGATCAGTACAATAGATTGATTGACCCTAGACAAAAAAATAAAGTAATATTGAGTTATGGCTCTTCTTGATGAAATTCGGAAGAAGTTTGCGTCACGTCAGTATGAATTTTCCAAACACGCGGTCGATCAAATAATATTGAGGGCAATCACTGTGACTGAAATGGAAGAGGCCCTGGCGGCCCGGAGTGAGGTTATTGAAGACTATCCCGAGGATAAATATGGTCCAAGCTGCCTGATTCTCGGGTTTACAAGCGGGAATCGTCCTCTTCACGTGCATTGCAGTTATCCGATTCGGCCGCTGATCAAAATAGTAACGGTGTATGAACCGGATCCGACCCTCTGGATTGATTTCAGAATCCGAAGGACTGACTGAAAGAGGCTATATGATGAAAGAGACAATGATTCACACCGAAGTTACGTATTCGCTGGAATACGGCGGCAGATTCTACCTGATCGAGCACGTACCCGCCCGGGTCTGTCGCGAGACCGGCGAGCAGTATTTCGCCCCGGAAACCGTGGAGCGCATCCAGTCGCTCATCAAGAGCCGCAAAAAGCCGGATAAAACTATTGAGACTCCCGTTTTCGAGTACGCTTGAGAACTATCCGGTCAAGTGGCCTGCCAGACAGAATCTCTGAAAGTCATAACTGTTCCGGCAGGCGGACGGTGAAGACGGAGCCCCGGTCCAGCTCGCTCTCCACTTCCACCTTTCCCCCGTAGAGGTCGACCACCCGCTTGAGGATCGAGAGGCCCAGTCCCGTGCCGAGGATCTCCCGGGTCCGGCGGTCCTTGAGCCGGACGAACTCCCCGAAGAGCTTCTCCACGCCCTCCGGAGACATTCCGATCCCGGTGTCGGAGACCCGGATCAGGATCTCGCCGTCCGCTTTCTCCAGCTTCACGGTCACCCGCCCGCCGGGGCGGTTGTACTTCACGGCGTTGGAGACCAGGTTGTTGAGGATCATCGTTATCTCGGTGGAGTCGGCCCGCAGGAGAAGCCGGTCCGGGGACTTCAACTCGAGCTCGAGTCCAAGTTCCTCCGCCTCCCGGCTGACCGTCTCCAGCGAAGACCGGGCCGCCTCGGCCAGGTCGACCTCCTCGAGGCTCCGCCGCTTCTCCCCGGATTCGATCCGGGTCATATCCAGCAGGTCGGCGATCAGCTTGCGCATCTGCTCCAGCCGCTTCAGGCTCCGCTCGGCCACCTCCGCGTACTTCTCCACCTCCGGCCCCATCACCCGGTCCCGGAGGAGGTAGAGGTTGCCGGCGACGGCGGCGATCGGGGCCTTGAGTTCGTGGCCCAGGACCCGGATGAACTCGAACCGGACCCGCTTCTTCTCCGCTTCCAGCTCCCGGGCCCGCCGGGCCAGGAGCAGCCGGGTGGCGGCCTTGCGGATCACGTACTTGAGGTCGGCGGGGGCGAAGGGCTTGGCCAGGAAGTCGTAGGCCCCCCGCTTGGTGGCGGTGACGGCGGTGTCGATCGAGGCGTAGGCGGTGATGAAGATCGCCAGCAGGTCCCGGGAGTCGGGGGCGAGCCGGGAGAGCACCTCGAGCCCGTCGATGTCGGGGAGCTTGTAATCCAGAAGCAGGATGTCGGGAGAAGAGGTTTCGATCGCCTCCAGGGCGCCATTTCCGGTGTCGGCGGT
>PWXJ01000102.1 GCA_003561965.1 PVC group bacterium | reverse complement strand
GTCGGGGTGCTGATCGCGGCGGTCTGCTCGGCCCTGGGGGTTTACGTTATCCTCAAGCGGGTGGTCTTCATCGGGGTGGCCCTCTCCGAGGCCGCCGCCCTGGGAATCGCCGCCGGGATGATCTTCGGTTTCCCGGCCTTCGCCGGTTCGGCGGTCCTCACCCTGGCCTTCGGCCTCGGGCTCTCCCGGCCCTACGAGAGCGGGCGCCTCCCCCGGGACGCGATGCTGGGGATCCTCTTCGTCACCGCCGGGGCCCTGAGCATCCTCCTGGTCGCCCGGGCCGGGCTCGGCCTGGAGGAGATCAAGGCCCTGCTCTACGGCGACCTGATCCTCTCCCGGCCGGACGACCTGGGGACCGGGCTGGCGGTCTTCGTCCCGGTGGCCGTCCTCCTGATCGTCTTCCGCCGGCCGATCCTCTACACCTTCCTCGACCGGGAGGCGGCCCGGCTGCTCGGCGTCCGGGTCGGGCTCTGGGAGGCGGCCTACTTCGCCGCCCTCTCGCTGGTGGTGGCCGCCTCGGCCCGGGTGGCCGGGGCCCTGCTGGTCTTCGCCTACCTGGTGGTCGCCCCCTCGGCCGCCCTCCTGGCCAGCCGGCGGCTCCCGGTGGTGATGGCCCTGGCCTCGGGAATCTCGGTCCTCTGTACCCTGGCCGGGATCTACGGGGCGCTGGTCTGGGACCTCCCGGCCAACCAGTTCATCATCGCCCTGCTCGCCCTGGCCTGCCTCCTGGTCTGGGCGATCCGGAGCGCGGCCCGTCAATTCACCGGAATTATCCGGCCGTGAGCCCGGCCCGCAGCCCCCGGAAGAGGGCCGGGGGGCCGCGGCGGAGGTTGCGGAGGCTGTAGCCGCCCTCCTGGACGGCCAGAACCGGGACCCGGAACGCCCCCAGCCTCCGCCCGACCTGCTCCAGGGCCCCGGGGGTGATCCGGAAGGTCCCGGTCGGGTCCCCCCGGAGGGTGTCGAAGCCGACCGCCAGAACCAGGAAGGCGGGGCGGAACCGTTCGATCCGCTCCGCCGCCCGGCCGAAGGCCTCGAGAAAGAGGCGGTCGTCCGCCCCCGCCGGGAGCGGGTAGTTCCGGTTGAACCCCTTCCCCTCCCCCTCCCCCCGCTCGTCGGCGAAGCCGCTGAAGTGGGGGTAGGCGATCGCCGGGTGGCCGTGGATCGAGAGGGTGAGGATGTCGGACCGCCGGTAGAAGATCTCCTGGGCCCCGTTGCCGTGGTGGTAGTCGATGTCGAGGACGGTTACCTTTCCCCACTTGCTCAGCTGGTGGGCGGCGATGGCGGCGTTGTTGAAGTAGCAGAAGCCCCCGAAGGTCCGGACCCCGGCGTGGTGGCCGGGGGGGCGGCAGAGGGCGTAGACCACCCTCCGCCCGGCCAGGAGTTCGTCCATCGCCGTCAGGACCACGTCCACCGCCGCCCGGGCCGCCCGGTAGGCGTTCCGGTCGATCGGGGTGAAGGTGTCGACGCAGTAGTACCCGGCCCGGACCGCCAGCTCCTTCGGTCTCTTCTCCGGGCGGCGGACCGGGAAGACGTAGGGATAGACCGGCCGGGAGCCGGTGATGTCCCGGCAGACGGCCTTGAGGTAGTTGACGAAGTCACGGTCGTGGATCTCCCGGATCGCCCCCTCCCCGAAGCGGCGGGGCTTGACCGGGGCTAAGAGGCCGAGGAGTTCCAGCCCCTCGAGGATCGCCCCGACCCGGGCCGGCCGTTCCACGTAGCCCCGCTGGCGGACCAGGTGGACGGTGTGTCCGTCGGAGGCGACCCGGGCGAATGGTTTCTCCAGCCGGCCCGTCTCCGCCGGACGGGGCGGGACTTCCTCCACGAGGTAGCGGGGCGGACGGAAGCGGACCGGGTCGTCGGTGAAGGAGGCGGCCACCCGCTCGACGTACTCCGGGGTCACCGAGTCGCCGTGCTTGCGCCGGATGATCAGCCGGACCGCCGCCCGCGCCTCCTCCCGACGCAGCGGCTCCTTCCGGCCCAGGCCGTCGAAGAGGAGGTGCCCGGCCCGGAGGCCGGGGACGGGGAGGTCGTAGTCGGTGTTGACGATCGGCCGGACCCCGTAACCCTCGTAGAAGCGGAGCCGGCGCCGGTTTTCTTTCAGGCACCCCTGGTCCTCGACCAGGACCGGGTCGTCGGGGAGGGTCTCGATGTAGAGCCCCCGGGAGCCGAGGTCGACCAGGTACTCCCGGGTCGCCTCGTAGAGGGCGGAGCCCAGACCCCCGCCCCTGGTCCCCGGACGGACGGCCAGGTAATCGAGGAAGGAGCTGTTGATCTCGGGGAAGTGGAGGAAGAGCGAGAAGCCGGTAACCGCCGAGCGGGCGTTCTCCGAGACCAGGAGGATTGTCCGGTAGCCGTAGCGGAACGGGTAATCGAGGAGATCCGGGATTTTCTCCGCTTCGTCGGCGGCGTAGGCAAAATGGGCGAGAAAGATCTCCCGGACCTGGGCGACCCGTCGCCGGTCGGAAAGGAGGGCCGTCCCGTGAACCTGACGAATCCTGATCATATCCGGGTTCCGTGTTTGTTCTTCATCGGCGGGGATTATACCTTATCCTTTTCGGAATGTCCGGGAATTTTCATTGCCCGGAAACCGGACTGACTCTATTATGCCCCGGAGCGTCAGGTCCGGGCCGCCGGGAGGAAACGGCGATGCCCCGGCCGCGCCTTGAACTCCGAGCCAGGGAGGCAGTTTATGAACTTCGGACTCGACCCCGGGACACTGCGGGCGCTGATCCTGGTCCCGCTGATCATCATCATCCTCTTAACCCTCTGGGGGATCTTTTACCGGCCCTCGGACATCAATCGGTAGGGGAAAAAAATGACCGCGACCATCATCATCGTAATCCTCTATCTGCTGGGGATGCTCCTGGTCGGGGCCTGGGCCTCGAAGAAGATCAAGACCGTCGAGCACTACATCATCGCCGGTCGCGACCTCGGCTTCTGGGTCTTCGCCATCCTGGTGGTGGCCTCGACCACCAGCGGGATGACCCTGCTCGGGGTGAGCGGGCTCGGTTACGTCGGCGGCTGGCCGACCATCTGGGAGCAGATCTTCGTGCCGTTGACCTGCGCGATCTGTATCCTCTTCTACGGTACCAAGCTCCACCGGGTCAGCCTCCGGCGGGGCTACCTGACCCTCCAGGACTACTTCGCCCACCGCTACTACAGCCCGCGGTTTATGCGGGGGGCGGCGGCGATCGCCGTCCTGGTGGTCTGCGCCATCTACCTGATCGGGCAGTACACCGCGATCAGCATCATCCTCGGCTGGATCCTCGGCATCCCCCACATCTACGCCCTGGCCATCGCCGCGGTGGTGGTGATGCTCTACGTGGTCCTGGGGGGGATGTACGCCGTGGCCTGGACCACGATGTTCCAGGG
The DNA here is from genome assembly GCA_003561965.1 of PVC group bacterium. Lineage (GTDB taxonomy): Bacteria > Auribacterota > Erginobacteria > Erginobacterales > Erginobacteraceae > Erginobacter. The sequence continues at coordinate 417 of PWXJ01000102.1, read as the reverse complement.
GCTGCTGATCGTCTTCGGGGTGGTGGCGGTCTTCCCCTTCATCATCTCCTCGGCCGGGGGCCTGACCCACGTCAACACGGTTATCGGGAACATCGACCCCAACTTCCTCCGGCTGGCCTACCCCCAGCAGCACCCGCCCTACGCCCCCTACGCCTTCGCCACCCCGGCCTTCCTGGTCAGCTTCGCCCTCCTGCTCGGACTGGGCCTGGGGGCGGCCCCCCACATCGTCGGCAACATAATGACCGCCCGCAAGGTTCATTACTTCAAGTGGACGCCCCTGGCCGCCTTCGTCATCTACCTGGTGATAATGTATATGATCAAGATCATCGGCTTCGCCGGCCGCTCGATGGCCGCCGAGGGGATCCTGGCGGTGGACCACCCGGACAACGTCTTCGTCGCCGCCATCCAGCACGCCCT
>PWXJ01000109.1 GCA_003561965.1 PVC group bacterium | reverse complement strand
CCGGAAGACGGCGATCCCGTCGTCTCCATCGCCGTCATAGTCGGCGGGCACCGGCCGGTCGAGGTTCCGCCCGAAATAAATCCTGGTCAAGCCCCGGACCGCCCAGAGACCGGAAGCGGGTCGGAAGAGGGCGGCGTTCCAGGCGCCGGTGCCGGCGTAATCCCCGGGCACCGGCAGGTCTCCCGGCCGGCCGAAGTAAAAGCGGCTCCGGCCCCGCAGGGCCCAGAGCCCGGTCCGCTCCCGGAAGATCCCGATCCCGGCGCTGCCGTCCCCGTCGTAATCCCCCGGAACCGGGAGGTCCCCGGCCGTCCCGTAGTATATCCTGGTCAAACCCCGGACCGCCCAGAGACCGGAAGCGGGACGGAAGACCGCAATATCCGCTCTTCCATCCCCGCGATAATCTCCCGGGACCGGGATATCTCCCCTGGTCCCGTAATAGACCCGGGTGACTCCGCGCACCGCCCAGAGGCCGGTCCGCTCCCGGAAAATCCCAAAGTCGGCGCGGCCAGCCCCGTCGTAATCCCCAGAAACCGGGAGGTCTCCGGACGCGCCGAAGTAGAGGCGGGTCAGTCCCCTCACCGCCCAGAGGCCGGACCGGAACCGGAAGACCGCCGCCGCGGCCGTACCGTTCCCTAGGTAGTCCCCGGATTCGAGGCGGAAGGGGTGGGGGCGCCAGTTGAAGCCGGTCACCACGAATTGATCGCAGTTCCCGTTCAGCGGCGGGTCGCCGTCCAGCAGCCAGAAGTTGATCCGGAAGTTTTCCCGACCCGGTTGGTGGCAGTAATCCCCGGTATACGTCCACTCCCAGATCAAGTCTTCGGCCGGCGGCAGGTAGCCCGGGTGCCGGCCGTAATAGGCCTGAAAGGTCACCGCCCCCGGCCTCCAGATCAGGCGGGAAGTGAGGTCGGCTTCCCGTCCGGAGAGATCAACCAGAAACCGGGTGCAGCGGTCTTCGCAACCCGGGCACTCCGGGCAGGGCTGGACGGCGAACTGGGCGTTGGTATCGTTTTCGGGGTCGCCCCAGCGGGCGAATTCAATATCCAGCTCCCGGTAATAATCTTCGGGCGCGTGCGGATCCCAGGTAAAGAGGCCGGCGATCATCCGGGGATCGATCAGGTCCAGCCTTCCCCGGGTGGTGATTACGTAGGTCCCGTAGCCCGGGCTCTCCCGGAGGACGGCCTCGGTGCAGTACCACTTTCCCCCGCGTTCGCCGATGGTCAGGTGCAGCCCCTCGCCGTCCACCCGGATATCCCCGGTCTGGTCGGAGAAGTAATTGGGGCCGGGACCGACGGGGAAGTCGCCGCGCTTGATTTCCCATTCGTAGCCGGCGAATTCGACCGTCCTCACGGGGGGACCGCGGTCAATCCTGGTCCAGGCCGCCGCGTCGGGGATATCCGGCAGCTCGACGCAGGGCAGGCAGAGTACCAGATCGACTTCGCCGGAAACGAGGAAGGCGGCGATTTCGGGGGCATACCGGTCGTACCCCCCGGTGGTGATGTCACAGCTCCAGCTGCCGTCGGGAGAGATGGTGGTCACCGGTTGGGCCGCGGTGGGTTTGGTCCACCACTGGCCGGCGACCCGGATATAGACATAAACCTTGTAAGACTCGGAATCCACCTCTTCCGCGACACCCTCGAGGTTCTGCTCGCTGCCGTACGGAGGAACGGAGGTGAAAGCGATCCGGGCTTCGGCGGTCGTCCGGTCAGGGCCGGGAGAGGACGGAGCCGCGAGATAGTACCCGGCCGCCAGCAGGGCCGCCACCGCCGGACCCCCGACCCGGAGTCGGGGAAGTATCTTCACAATATCAAGCCCTCCCGGTTTGATTGTTCCGTTGTACTCTCGGCCTGAATAATATTACCCGATAGTTCTCGTAATATAAAAGAAAATCCGCCGACCGCCGGCAATTTTCCTTGCAGTTTAACCCTTACAGTTATAAGGTAATCGGGCGTTCCGTTTATCCCGCCGGGAGGGAACACTGATCAACCGGACAAGAAATTGCGGTCAACCAAAAAACGATCGCCGCCCCTGAATCTCCGGGGAAGCGATAGGGGGTACTATGGCTGCCAGGAAGATAACGCCGAAGAAGCACCGGGAACAGATTGAACGCTACACCAGGGAACGGCCGGCTTACCAAGTCTACGCCGGAGTCCTCCAACGGATACTGCAACGCGCCTGCGCGGTTTCCTTCCCCGAAGCCCTGGCGCAGTCGCGGGCCAAGACGGTATCGAGCTTCGCCGAAAAGGCGGTCCGGAAGTTCGACAAGTACCAGGACCCCATCCAAGACTTCAACGATCTCTGCGGCGCCCGGGTTCTGGTGCAGACGGCGGAGCAAGTCGCGGCGGTGAGACAGTTCATCGAGGAGAACTTCGAGATCCTCGAGGCCGACGAGAAGGGGCTGGACCTCGGCGTTGACCGGTTCGGCTACCGCGATATGCACTACATCGTGCGGATCAAGCCGGAGAAGGCCGCCGGCCTGGGGATAACCGGGTCGGAACTGAAAACCATCGGCGGACGGAAGGCCGAGATCCAGGTCCGGACCTGGCTCCAGCACGCCTGGGCCGACACCCTCCACGACCGGGTCTACAAGAACCCGCTCCGGCTCTCCCCGGAGATGATCAGGACCGGCAACCTCCTGGCCGCCCTGATGGAGGAAGGGGACCGCAACTACGACGCGATGGCCCGCGAGATCGACGGGATGCTGGCCAACTACGCCTCCTACGCCACCCGGAAAGAGGTGGCCGAGGAGATCAAGGTCCAGAAATTGATCCTGAAGAACGAACCTGAGCCGGATAAACGTCCGGCCCTGGCGATCAGGCTGGGACGGCTCCAGGCCGCCGGCGGCGACTTCTCCGCCGTGGTTAAGACGTTGAGCCCCTTCGCGAAAGCCGCCAACGAGCACCGCTGCGAGCTGCTCCAGGACCTCGGTTTCGCGCTCTGCCGGAACCACCGCCGGGAGCCCGAATCCGGGGAGTACCGCCGCGGCCTGAAACTGCTGGAAGAATCGGAGGCGCTCTGCCGGGAGAGCGGGTGCCCGGTCGTCCCCCACCCGCGGAAAATTGAAAGCCTCCAGGCGCGGGCGCTCTCCCGCCTGGGCCTGGCCCTCGAGCCGCTCCGGCCCGAGTGGCCCGCCGCCCGCCGCTACCACCAGCAGGCGATCGAACTCGAACCGGGAAACCCCTACTACCTGGCCGATATGCTCGGATTCGATATCTTTCTCCGGCACGATCACTCCCTCCCCGCCGCCACCCGGACCACGCTCCTGGAGGCGGTGAAGACCTGCCGCGGCCACGCCGAATCCGGGATCGAACTTCCCCGCGCCCACTTCACCGCCGGCCGCCTCTCCCTCCTGCTCGAGCGGCCCCTGGACGGGCTCGGCTGGTACGCCCGCGGCATCCGTCACTGCCTGGCCGGAATCCACTGTGTACCGGATGACGCGCTGAAAACCGAGGCGGAGTGGGTGGAAAGGCTTCACGCCGGCCGGGAAGCCCCCCAGGAGCACCGCTGGGTTCTCGATCTTTTGAAACTGGCCCAACGGACCGGCCCCGACTCCGGCGCCTCCCCCGCCCTGCCGCCGGCGGCCGTCATCCTCGCCGGCGGGGCGGCCTCCCTGGACCAGGACCTGGCCAGGGCCATCCGCCCCCTGGTCGAGGTGGTCCTGGATTCCTTCTCCGGCACGGTGATCTCCGGGGGGACCACCTCCGGCGTCCCCGGCTGCGCGGGGCGGGTGGCCGCCGAGCTTCGCGGCCGTGGCCTGAGGCGTTTCAAACTGATCGGTTACATACCGGAAAAACTG